>NZ_JBIBHN010000001.1:0-227104 GCF_042957035.1 Streptomyces sp. NPDC008137
CCCCAGCCTTCGGCCGGGGGGACCCCCAGAGCACGCACCAGACGCCGCAGGGCCCGCCCTCCGGGCGGACGAAGGGACTTTGCGGACACGACCTAGGACATCTCCCAGATCAGCAACTCCGCCTCGGTCACGCCCTCGGCCTCCAGGGACTTGGCGTCCGTGACGCGGGCCGAGTCGCCCGCGCCCAGGTCCTCGCCGTCGAGGCGTACATCACCCCGTACGACATGCACGTACGCGTACGCCCCGTCCGGCACCGCCGTCCGCTCCCCCGCACTCAGGCGCCGCACGTGCAGCATCGCGCCCGCCTCCGGGACGGCGTAGGGCGTCGAGTCAGCGATGCCGTGGACGACCTCGTAGTACGGGTCGCCGCCGGGCCGGAGCGGGGCCAGCCACATCTGCACGAAGGTCAGCGGGCCGGGGCCGTCGTTGCGCTCCACGTGACGTACCCCACCCGCCGAGCTGAGCCGCTGCACGTCCCCGTGGCGCACCACCGACTCGTGGCCGGTGGAGTCCCGGTGCGTCAGCTCGCCCTCCACGACCCAGGTCACGATCTCGGTGTGGCTGTGCGGATGCTCGTCGAAGCCGGCCCCCGGCGCCAGCCGCTCCTCGTTGCAGGCGATCACCGCGCCGAAACGGAGGTTGTCCGGGTCGTAGTGGGGCCCGAAGGAGAAGGCGTGCCAGGTCTCGATCCCCGCGGCGGGTTCCCCTCCGGGGTAGCGCTCATCAGCGCGCCGTACGTGCATCACGCGGACCACCGTAGACCCGCCGACGCACCTTCCCGTCCGGATAAGGCAGTCTTGTCCCCGTGCCCGAACCCGAAACCAGCAAGAACGCAGCCGCCACACACGACGCCCACCCGCATGCCGCGACGCTGAAGCGGCTGGTGGAGTCGTCCGGATCGCTCGCCGCGCAGGCCATCGCGCGGATGGACGAGACGCTGCCCTGGTACCGGGCCATGCCACCGGAGAACCGTTCCTGGATCGGTCTGGTCGCGCAGGCGGGTATCGCCGCCTTCACCGAGTGGTTCCGGCATCCGGACGCCCCGCAGGCCATCTCCACCGACGTGTTCGGAACCGCGCCGCGCGAGCTGACCCGGGCGATCACGCTGCGGCAGACCGTGGAGATGGTGCGCACCACGATCGAGGTCATGGAGAGCGCGATCGACGAGGTCGCGGCCCCCGGCGACGAGAACGTGCTGCGCGAGGCGCTGCTCGTCTACGCCCGGGAGATCGCCTTCGCCACCGCCCAGGTGTACGCGCAGGCCGCTGAGGCACGCGGTGCCTGGGACGCCCGGCTGGAGTCCCTGGTCGTGAACGCCGTGCTCAGCGGCGAGGCCGACGAGGGCGCCGTGTCCCGCGCCGCCGCCCTCGGCTGGAACTCGCCCGAACACGTGTGTGTGGTGCTCGGCACCGCGCCCGACGGCGACTCCGAACTGACCGTCGAGGCCATCCGGCGGGCCGCCCGGCACGCCAAGCTCCAGGTGCTGACCGGGGTGCTCGGGGACCGGCTCGTGGTCATCGCGGGCGGCAGCGACAACCCGCTGGCCGTCGCCAAGTCGCTCATCGGCCCGTACGCGGCCGGCCCGGTCGTGGCGGGGCCGGTGGTGCCGGACCTGCTGGCCGCGACCCGGTCCGCGCAGGCCGCGGCGGCGGGGCTGAAGGCGAGTTCCGCCTGGCAGGACGCCCCGCGCCCGGTCCTGGCGGACGACCTGCTCCCGGAGCGCGCGATCGCCGGTGACCCCTCGGCCCGTGAGCAACTGGTGGAGGAGATCTACAGACCACTGGAGGAGGCCGGGGCCGCGCTCCTGGAGACCCTCAGTGTCTATCTCGAACAGGCGAGCAGTCTGGAAGGCGCCGCCCGGATGCTGTTCGTCCATCCCAACACCGTCCGCTACCGGCTTCGACGTGTGACTGACGTCACCGGGTGGTCACCCTCCGATGTACGCTCTGCCTTCACGCTGCGGATCGCTCTGATCCTGGGGCGTCTGGTCGATGGAGATCTCCAGCCCTAAGGTTTTGTCGGAGCCCGACAAAACCCCCTCGTGTTCTTCGTCCCTGTCCCCACGGGCGGCCGCGCCCGTCCCCAAGAGAGAGTGTGAGAGTGCTCGTACTCGTCGCTCCCGGCCAGGGCGCCCAGACGCCCGGCTTCCTGTCAGCATGGCTCGACTTCCCCGGTGTCCGCGGTGCCCTTGAGGCATGGTCCGACGCCGTGGGCCTCGACCTGATCCGTTACGGCACCGAGGCCGACGCGGAGGAGATCCGCGACACCGCGGTGGCGCAGCCGCTGCTGGTCGCGGCCGGACTGGCGTCCGCGTACACGCTGTTCGACGACCCGGCCGAGCTGCCGCGCAAGGTCGGCGCCATCGCCGGGCACAGCGTCGGCGAGTTCACCGCGGCCTCGCTCGCCGGTGTGCTCCCGCACGAGGAGGCCGTCCGCCTGGTCCGCACCCGCGGGCTCGCCATGGCCGAGGCCGCCGCCGTCACGGAGACCGGCATGGCGGCCCTGCTCGGCGGAGACCCCGAAGTGACGGTTCCGCACCTGGAGAAGCTGGGCCTCACCCCGGCGAACATCAACGGCGCGGGCCAGATCGTCGCTGCCGGTACGAAGGACCAGCTCGCCGCGCTGGAGGCGGACAAGCCCGAGGGCGTGCGCAAGGTCGTCGCGCTGAAGGTCGCCGGCGCCTTCCACACCCACCACATGGCCCCCGCGGTCGACACCCTGGCGAAGGCCGCCGAGGCCCTGACGCCCGGCGACCCGCAGGTCACCTACGTCTCGAACAAGGACGGGCGGTCCGTCGCCGCCGGCACCGAGGTGCTGGACCGTCTGGTCGGTCAGGTCGCCAACCCGGTCCGCTGGGACCTGTGCATGGAGACCTTCAAGGAGCTCGGCGTGACGGCCCTGCTCGAGGTGTGCCCCGGCGGTACCCTCACCGGTCTCGCCAAGCGTGCTCTGCCCGGTGTGAAGACGCTGGCCCTGAAGTCCCCCGCCGACCTCGACGCGGCTCGCGAGCTCATCGCCGAGCACGCCTGACCGCCGCCCCCAAGGAGCCGTCCGCATGGCGAAGATCAAGCCCAGCAAGGGCGCCCCGTACGCGCGCATCCTCGGCGTCGGCGGGTACCGCCCGACCCGGGTCGTGCCGAACGAGGTGATCCTCGAGACGATCGACTCGTCCGACGAGTGGATCCGCTCGCGCTCCGGCATCGAGACCCGGCACTGGGCGAACGACGAGGAGACCGTCGCCGCGATGTCGGTCGAGGCGTCCGGCAAGGCGATCGCCGACGCCGGGATCTCCGCCGAGCAGATCGGCGGCGTGATCGTCTCGACCGTCTCGCACTTCAAGCAGACCCCGGCCGTCGCCACCGAGATCGCCGACAAGCTCGGCACGAACAAGGCCGCCGCCTTCGACATCTCGGCCGGCTGCGCGGGCTTCGGCTACGGCCTCACCCTCGCCAAGGGCATGATCGTCGAGGGCTCTGCCGAGTACGTCCTGGTGATCGGCGTGGAGCGGCTGAGCGACCTGACCGACCTGGAGGACCGCGCGACGGCCTTCCTGTTCGGTGACGGCGCCGGCGCGGTCGTCGTGGGCCCGGCCCAGGAGCCCGCCATCGGCCCCACGGTCTGGGGCTCCGAGGGCGACAAGTCCGAGACCATCAAGCAGACCGTGCCGTGGACGGACTACCGTTCCGGCGAGGTCGCCAAGTTCCCCGCCATCACGCAGGAGGGCCAGGCGGTGTTCCGCTGGGCCGTGTTCGAGATGGCGAAGGTCGCCAAGGAGGCGCTGGACGCCGCCGGCATCTCCGCGGAGGACCTGGACGTCTTCATTCCGCACCAGGCCAACGAGCGGATCATCGACTCGATGGTGAAGACACTCAAGCTGCCGGAGTCCGTCACGGTCGCGCGTGACGTACGCACCACCGGCAACACCTCGGCCGCCTCGATCCCGCTCGCGATGGAGCGGCTCCTGGCGACCGGTGAGGCGAAGAGCGGCGACACCGCGCTCGTCATCGGCTTCGGGGCGGGTCTCGTCTACGCCGCGACTGTCGTTACCCTCCCCTAGGCACTCCGTGCCGGATCATTGCGGTCCGGCACGGGAGGAAACACCTGCCACACCCTCTGGATATCTACGAAGGAGCGCCAACATGGCCGCCACTCAGGAAGAGATCGTCGCCGGTCTCGCCGAGATCGTGAACGAGATCGCCGGCATCCCGGTTGAGGACGTCCAGCTGGACAAGTCCTTCACCGACGACCTGGACGTCGACTCGCTGTCCATGGTCGAGGTCGTCGTCGCCGCCGAAGAGCGTTTCGACGTCAAGATCCCGGACGAGGACGTCAAGAACCTCAAGACCGTCGGCGACGCGACCGACTACATCCTCAAGAACCAGGGCTGATCGTCCGACCAGGCCCTGGGCCGACTGCCCCGCCACCCGGCGGTGGCGCCGCTTAATCCTCGTATCCGTTGGAGAAAGAATTCCCGTGAGCCCGACCAATCGCACCGTGGTCGTCACCGGTATCGGCGCAACCACACCGCTGGGTGGCGACGCAGCCTCTACCTGGGAGGGCCTGATCGCCGGCAAGTCCGGCGTCAAGCCCCTGGAGCAGGAGTGGGCCGCCGAACAGGCGGTCCGTATCGCGGCCCCGGTCGCCGTGGAGCCGACCGAGGTCATCCCCCGGCCGCAGGCCCGCCGCCTGGACCGCTCGGCGCAGTTCGCGCTGATCGCGGCCAAGGAGGCCTGGGCCGACGCCGGTTTCGAAGCGAGCGCCGACGAGGACCCGAACGTCGACCCGGACCGGCTCGGCGCGGTCATCGCCTCCGGCATCGGCGGCGTGACGACTCTGCTCGACCAGTACGACGTGCTGAAGGAGAAGGGCGTTCGCCGCGTCTCCCCGCACACCGTGCCCATGCTGATGCCCAACAGCCCGTCGGCCAACGTGGGGTTGGCCGTGGGTGCGCGGGCCGGCGTGCACACGCCGGTCTCCGCCTGCGCCTCCGGCGCCGAGGCCATCGGCTACGCCATCGAGATGATCCGCACCGGCCGCGCCGACGTCGTCGTCGCGGGTGGCACGGAGGCGGCGATCCACCCGCTGCCGATCGCCGCGTTCGGCAACATGATGGCGATGTCCAAGAACAACGACGACCCGCAGGGCGCGTCGCGTCCCTACGACGTGGCCCGCGACGGCTTCGTCCTCGGTGAGGGCGCCGGTGTCGTCGTCCTGGAGTCCGCCGAGCACGCCGCGAAGCGCGGGGCCCGGGTGTACGCCGAGGCGGTCGGCCAGGGCATCTCGGCCGACAGCCACGACATCGTGCAGCCGGAGCCGGAAGGACGGGGCATCTCGCAGGCCCTGCGGCACCTGCTGGAGCGCAACGAGCTGGACCCGGCGGAGATCGTGCACGTCAACGCGCATGCGACGTCGACGCCGGCCGGTGACATCGCCGAGCTGAAGGCGCTGCGGAAGGTGTTCGGTGACGACGCCGACCACTTCGCGGTGTCCGCGACGAAGTCGATGACCGGGCATCTGCTCGGTGGCGCGGGTGGGGTGGAGACGGTTGCGACCGTTCTCGCGCTGTACCACCGGGTGGCTCCGCCGACGATCAATGTGGAGAACCTCGACCCGGAGGCGGAGGCGAATGCCGATGTCGTCCGTGGGGAGGCTCGGAAGCTGCCGGTTGATGGGCGGATCGCCGCGTTGAACGACTCGTTCGGGTTCGGTGGGCACAACGTGGTGCTGGCGTTCCGGACGGTTTGATCGTCTTTACGGTGACTGGCCCGGACTCCCTGAGGGGGTTCGGGCCAATCGCCGTTCTGTGACCTGTTGTGGGCCGCGTGACGGCTGGTGGGGGTTGTTCGCGCCCACGCGGCGGAGCCGCAAATCGAAACAGCCCCGCGCCCCTAAAAACTCATACCACCTGGTGGAGCCAGCGGACCGGGGCGCCTTCGCCTGCGTAGCGGAAGGGTTCCAGTTCGTCGTCCCAGGGCTTGCCCAGGAGTTTGTTGAGCTCTGCTTCCAGGTCGGTCTCGCCGCGCTGTGCGCGCTGGAGGGCCGCTCTGAGGCGGTCCTCGGGGATGAGGATGTCGCCGTGGATGCCGGTGACGGCGTGGAAGATGCCCAGGTCGGGGGTGCAGCTGTAGCGTTCGCCCTCGGCGGTGGAGCAGGGTTCGGCCGTCACCTCGAAGCGCAGGAGCTGCCAGCCCCGCAGGGCCGATGCCAGCTTCGACGCCGTGCCCGGCTGGCCCTGCCAGGAGAACTCCGAGCGCCAGGTGCCGGGCGCGGCGGGCTGGCGGATCCAGTCCAGGCTGACGCGTGTGCCGAGCACCCCGGCGATGGCCCACTCGACGTGCGGGCACAGCGCGCGCGGCGCGGAGTGCATGTACAGAACCCCACGTGTCGTCACCGGAACCTCCGGGCAGAGCGGACCATCTTTGAACGGGCGGAACGGCTGTGACCGGGCGGGTCACGTTGATGGCGAGGCTACCGTGCGGTGGGGCGAGGAGTGTGACGTACGGTCGGTCCCGGTGCCGGATATCGCTCGTCATTCACCCAGGGGGACGCTTGTACGGGTGTGAGCCGTTGCACCTGATCGGTCGGGAACCCTCGTGCGTTGTTAATGGGTGGGGAGACAGCCATGGCGCGGCGAGGGGATGGAACAGGCATGCGAAAGCGAAGCCACCGGTCACGGATCGTTGCCGCCGTGGCCGTGGCGACTGCCCTGGGGGTCACGGGATGTGACGCCGTGGGGGGCAATTCCCCCGCCCCGTCCGCCAGCGCGAAGCCGTCGCCCAGACCCACCCCCCTGTGGGACCGCAGCCCCGGCTCTGTCGCCGCGCTCGGTGACTCCATCACCCGTGGTTTCGATGCCTGTGACGTGCTGCAGGACTGTCCGGAGGCGTCCTGGGCGACCGGCGCCAGCCCCGAGGTGGACTCGCTCGCCGTCCGGCTGCTGGGGAAGGCCAAGGCCGCCGAGCGGAGCTGGAACTACGCCGTGACCGGGGCCCGGATGGCCGATCTGCCCGGGCAGATGACCCAGGCGGTGCGGCGGAAGCCGCAGCTGGTGACGGTGATGGCCGGGGCGAACGACGCCTGCCGGTCCTCCGCGGCGGCGATGACCCCGGTCTCCGCTTTCCGCAGCGACTTCGAGGACGCGCTGCGCACCCTGCGCGAGGCCCTGCCCAAGGCCCAGGTGTTCGTGGCGAGCGTGCCGAACCTGAAGCGGCTGTGGTCGCAGGGCCGCAACAGCCCGTTGGGCAAGCAGGTGTGGCAGCTGGGCATCTGCCCGTCGATGCTGGGCGACGCGGACGCCCTGGACTCGGCCGCGACCCTGCGGCGGGACACGGTGCAGAAGCGGGTGGAGGACTACAACAAGGTCCTGAGGGAGGTCTGCGCCGAGGACAAGCGGTGCCGGTACGACGGGGGCGCGGTGTACGACTACCGCTTCGGCACGGCCCAGTTGAGCCGCTGGGACTACTTCCACCCCAGCGTGAACGGACAGGCCCGGTTGGCGGAGATCGCGTACCGCACCGTCACCGCGCGGGGCCGCTGACCTAGAGTTCCGCACATGAACGAACTCTTCGGCACACTTTCCGACGGCACACCGGTGCACCGCTGGACCCTGGAGCGGGCGGGCGTACGGGTGCGGGTGCTGTCGTACGGCGGGATCGTGCAGTCCGTCGAGGTGCCGGACCGGGCGGGCCGGGCCGGGAACGTGGTGCTGGGGTTCCCGGATCTCGAGGGCTATCTCGCCCACCCCGGGCCGTATCTCGGGGCCCTGGTCGGACGGTACGCCAACCGGATCGCCGGCGGCCGTTTCCCGCTGGACGGCCGGACGTACGCCCTGGAACCGAACAACGCGCCGAACTCGCTGCACGGCGGGGTGCACGGCTTCGACAAGCGGGTGTGGGACGCGGCCCCGGTCGAGCACGGGGTGCGGCTCAGCCGGGTCAGTCCGCACGGCGAGGAAGGGTTCCCAGGGCGGCTGGAGGTCACGGCGACGTACACGCTCCAGGAGAGCGGCGCGCTGCGGATCGCCTACGAGGCCGTGACGGACGCGCCGACCGTGGTGAACCTGACCAACCACAGCTACTTCAACCTGGGCGGTTCCGGCGACGCGGGCGGCCACGAACTGCGGCTCGCCGCCTCCCGGTACACGCCGGTCGACGCGGACCTGATCCCGACCGGCGGCCCGGAGGACGTGACCGGCACGCGATTCGACTTCCGCGAGGCCCGCAAGGTCGGCTCCGGCTACGACCACAACTTCGTGCTCGACAAGGGCGTGGCGGACGTCCCGGTGGAGGTCGCCGAGTTGCACGACCCGGCGTCCGGGCGGGTGCTGACGGTGGCGACGACCGAGCCCGGACTCCAGCTCTACACCGCCGACCATCTGAGCGAGCCGTTCGCGCCCGGCGACGGCATCGCGCTGGAGACCCAGCACTTCCCCGACTCCCCGAACCGGCCGGACTTCCCGACGACGGTGCTGCGGCCGGGCGAGGTGTTCCGCTCGGAGACGGTGTACGGGTTCGGCATCCGCTGAGCCGCGGGCCCCGAGAACTCACGAGCCCCGGTCCAGGGGTCAGGTCCCGGACCGGGGCTGCTCAGTGGGGAACTCGTCCCGGTCAGACGTTAATCGTCGCGGTGATCCTGCGGTCGGTGATCGAGCGCGCCACCTGGATCTCGTACGAACCCTTCACAAACGACCACGAGGCGTTCGCCTCGTCCCAGCTCTCGAAGGCGCGGCGCGGCAGTTCGACGGTCGCCTCGGCACTCTCGCCGGGTGCGGCCTCGACGCTCGCGAAGCCGGCCAGCCAGCGCGCCGGGCGGGTGGGGTCGGGCTCGCTCGGGGCGAGATAGACCTGGACGACCTCACGGCCGGGGCGGTCGCCGGTGTTGCGGAGGCGGACCTTCGCGGTGGTCCCCTCGGCGCTTGCGGCGACCTCGACCGACTCGTAGGTCCAGTCGGTGTAGCCGAAGCCGTGGCCGAAGGGGTAGGCGGGAGTGCGGCCCTGCTGCTCCCAGGCGCGGTAGCCGATGAAGACGCCCTCGTCGTAGAGGAGTTCGCCGTTCTCCGGGACGACCTGGGTGACCGGGGCGTCGGTCAGGGAGCCCCAGGTGGTGGGCAGGCGGCCGCCGGGCTCCTGGGCGCCGGTCAGCACGTCCGCGAGGGCCGCGCCGCCCTCCTGGCCGGGGAACCAGCTCAGGAGCACGGCGGCGACGTCGTCGCGCCACGGCAGTTCCACCGGGGAGCCGGAGTTGACGACCACGACCGTGCGGGGGTTGGCGGCGGCGACGGCGCGGACCAGGTCGTCCTGGCGGCCGGGGAGGCGCAGGTCGGTGCGGTCGAAGCCCTCGGACTCGACGCGGTCGGTGGTGGCGACCACGACGACGGCCGTGTCGGCGGCGCGGGCGGCCGCGGCGGCCTCGGCGATCAGCTCGTCGGGGTCGCGCTGCGGGTCCTGGTGGGCGAGGGTGAAGCCGATGACCCGCATGGGGTGGCCGTCGCGCGGCGGGACGGTGTAGGTGAGGGAGACCTCGACCGGTTCGCCCGCGGTGAGTTCGACGCGGGCGTGGGGCACCGGGGCGCCGAAGAAGGCGGCGAAGGGGTCGCCGTCCTCGGCGGGGCGCTGGACGCCGTCGAAGTACGTGGTGCCCGCGACGGTCAGCCTGAAGGGCCCGAGGCCCTTGAAGCCGAAGGTGTGGGTGCCGGACTCGCGCGGGGTGAAGGTGCCGGTCAGTTCGACGCTGTGCAGGGTGTCGTGGGTGACGCCGTCGGGCAGGTCGTCGCCCATCCACTGGATGTGGCCGCTGGGGGCCGAGCGGGTGCCGATGACGGTGCCGTCGCTGTCGCGGCAGACCGCGCGCAGCTCGAAGCCCGGTTCGGCGACCGGGAGTTCGGTGTTGGGGTCGGCGCCGAGGGCGTAGGTGAGGCTGCCGCCGGGGAGGGCGGCGGTGAGGCCGTCGAGCGGGGAGACGGTCCGGGCGGGGAAGACCGTGGCGGAGCCACCGCCCAGGACACGGGCGTCACGGGCGGCCGCGCCGATCAGCGCGACGCTGCCGGGCTTCAGCGGCAGCGCGCCCGACTCGTTGCGCACGAGGACGAAGGAGCGGCGGGCGATCTCGCGGGCGAGCGCCTCGCCGTCGACGTGCGCGGGCGGTTCGGTGACGACCGGTTCGGCGCCGTCCAGGATGCCGACCCGGGCGGCGAGGCGCAGGACGCGCCGAACGGCCTCGTCGACCTGGGCCTCGTCGGCCGCGCCGTCCCGCACGGCCTGCGCGAGGGCCTCGCCGTACACGGTCCGCGGGCCGGGCATCGCGATGTCCAGGCCGCCGGCGAGGGCGCCGGTGGTGGAGCGGGCGGCGGTCCAGTCGGAGACGTTGGCGCCGTCGAAGCCCCATTCGCCGCGCAGGACCTCGTTGACCAGGTGGTGGTGCTCGGTCATGGTCGGGCCGTTGACGGAGTTGTAGGCGGTCATGATGCCCCAGGGGCGGGCGTTCTCGACGATCGCCTCGAAGGGGGCCAGGTACAGCTCGCGCAGGGCGCGTTCGCCGACGAGGTTGTTCACCGTGAGGCGGTCGGTCTCGGCGTCGTTGGCGACGAAGTGCTTGACGGTGGTGCCGACGCCGCCGGACTGGACGCCGCGGACGTACTCGGTGCCGATCCGGCCGGTGAGGTACGGGTCCTCGCTGTAGGCCTCGAAGTGGCGGCCGCCGAGCGGGGAGCGGTGCAGGTTGACCGTGGGGGCGAGCAGGACGTGAACGCCCTTGCGGCGGGCCTCCTGGGCCAGCAGCACACCCGCCCGGTGCGCGAGTCCGGGGTCCCAGGTGGCGGCGAGGGCGGTCGGTGAGGGCAGCGCGACGGAGGGGTCGTCGGCGCTCCACTGCACCCCGCGGACGCCGATCGGGCCGTCGGACATGACCAGCGAGGCCAGGCCGACCTGTGGCAGCGCGGGCAGGCTCCACATGTCCCGCCCGGCCAGCAGCCGTGCCTTGGCGTCCAGGTCGAGCTTGCCGAGAGCGGCCTCGACCGCAGCCTCACGCCGTACCTCTGCTGTATCCGTCACGCCGGCCTCCTGGTTGAAGTCGATGTCCCTCCTCATCCTGCCTCGCCGGCATGTGAAGGATTCGGGACAGCACTCCTTGCGCCGAAGCACCCTGCCCATGGCGTAGATCACTCCTGTCACGCGATACTGCCGCCGTCCGGCACCACGCCACCCCCACCGTGACGGAAGGCCTGAACCTCCTTGAACTCCATACGCGTTCGCCTCGGCGTCCTCGGTCTCGCCCTGCTGACCGGCCTCACCACCCCCACCACCGCGAGCGCCGCCGAGACGGCCCCCTCCCCCACTGTCGAGGAACAGCGGCTCGACCGCGCCGCCCCTCAGGAGATCCTGCGCCGCTCCGGGTTCGACACCGCCGCCCCGCGGCTGGCCCGGGCCCTCGACGCGGCCGGGTCGTACGAGGAGGCCCGCCGTGCGCTCACGCGTGAGGGCACGCGACTGTGGCGGCGTGCCGTCGACCGGGCGCAGGGGCGTGGCCCCGCGGGCGGGGACCTCAGCCGGGACGACGACCGCCCCCTGTACTGGGCACGACTCGGCATGACGCGTGAAGTGCGCACCTGGGAGCCGGTGTTCGGGCTGACGGACCAACAGCGGGCCGCGCTGCTGGACGAGTTGGAGCGCACCTCGCGCGGCCAGAACGCTATTCGCTACCCCCACGGCAAGGGCCTGAAGCGGATCCTGCTCACCGGCTTCGACCCGTTCACCCTGGACCGGGACATCCGGATCTCCAACCCGTCCGGCGCCACCGCGCTCGCCCTCGACGGCACGGTGATCGAGACGGCGGACGGCCCGGCCCGGATCGAGACAGCCGTGTTCCCGGTGCGCTGGCAGGACTTCACGGAGGGCACGGTGGAGCGGACGCTGCGGCCGTATCTGCCGAAGGTCGACCTGTTCACGACCGTGAGCCAGGGCCGGGTCGGGAAGTTCGACATCGAGCGGACCAACGGGGCCTGGCGGGGCGGCTTCGGGGACAACGACAACATCGGCCGCACCGAGACCGTCCCCGTCACCGACCCGGCCTCACAGCCTCAGTGGACGACGACCACGCTGCCGTACCGGGCGATCGTCGCCGCGGACACCGGCCGGTTCCCCGTGTACGACAACACGAGCGTCACCGAGATCCCGGCGGGCGGCACCCAGCCCGTCGTACGCCCCGACGGGCCGACCCCCGGCTCGACCGCACGGCAGGGCGGCGGCGGGGACTACCTCTCCAACGAGATCGCCTACCGGGCGACGCTGCTCCGGGACCGGCTGGGGCTGCACGACCGGCTGCCGGGCGGGCATGTGCACACGCCCGTGCTCCAGTTCGGCACCGGGAACACCACCGAGGTCACCGACCCGGAGTTCGTGCGGAACCGGCTGGACATCATCGCCCAGGTGAGGACGATCCTGAAGGTGGCTGCGGAAGCGTCGTGACAGCCCGGTCGCCGTCCCCGTCACCCTCCTGGATCTCCTCGCCCAGCAGTTCACGCGCCATGAGGGTGGCTCCCGCGACCGCGCCCGGCATCAGGAACACCGCGACGACCGGCACCAGGAAGGCCACGGCCAGGGGCGTGCCGAAGCCCCAGACCAGGGTCTTGCGGGAGCGGAGCAGGCCCAGGCGGGTGCGGAGGTCGACGCCCCGGCGCTGGAGGGCGACGGCGGTCAGCTCCTCGGTCAGGAAGAACCCGGTGACGAAGAACCCGAGCACCGGTACGGCCGTCTGGCCGACGACCGGGATGAAACCGCAGGCGAACAGCAGCACGCCCCACAGGGCGGCCCGCACCACGATCCGCAGGCTGTCGCGGCCGGAGATCCACAGCTCGCGCCAGAGCGGCAGGCCCGACTCGGGGGCGTGGCCGTCCGGGGAGACGTCCCGGTCGACCTTCTCGGAGAGGTTCTCGTAGAAGGGCTGCCCGATCAGCAGCGTCACCGCGGTGAAGGTCACGACGGCGAGGAGCAGGGCGAGGGCGAACAGGACGACGGTCAGAAAACCGCGGAAGAGGCCGAGCCAGGGGCTCGACCAGTCGTCGGCGAACGGCGTCGCCCAGCTGACGGCGTCCTGGCCCCACAACGCCAGCGCGACCAGCGCCGCCGCGTACAGGACGAGGGTGATCAGGCCCGGGAGCAGCCCGAAGCCGTACTGCTTGCCGTGCCGGGCCACCCATCGCTGGCCCTTCAGCAGGTACTGGAAGCCCACCCCGAGATCGCGCATGGGAAAACCCTATCGGGGCAGGCCCGGACGCCCTCCGCAGGGGCCATCCGGGTCACCGGTGACACCGACGCGCACTTGTTGCCGTTGAGTCGAACCGGTACACCTCGCCGTACCGATCTCAGGAAGCCCCGGAGGAGGTACACGTGCGCACCACGAGAACCGTTCCTGCGAGACCTGTACTGATCGTCACCCTCGGTCTCGCGACGGCGGGCTTACCCCTGCTCACCCCTCAGACCGCCGGCGCGGACCCGAAGCCCGTCACCCGGGAGGCCCCGGCCGTCGAGGACCGTGCGGCCCGGGCACCCGCGAGCGCGGCCCGGCGCGCCCTGACCGCCGAGACCTCCCCCGCCCCCACGACCGCCACCCGCGGCTACCCCCGCCGACAGCGTCTCTCCCTCGACCCGCAGAACCCCGGTGACAAGTCCCTGAAGCTGGGCCTCACCCCGTACCACGCGATCGCCCCGAAGCTGAACGCCCTGCAACGCCTGGGCGACCGCGTCAGTGTGGAGGTGACCGGCCGCTCGGCCGGCGGCCACCGCCTCTACCTGGTCACCGTCACCGCCCCGGAGTCCACCCGCCAGGCCCGCGCCCAGGAGCGGATGCGCGCACTGATCGAGAACGCGCCCGCGTCCGCCGCGAAGTCCCGCGAGATCAAGCAGACGTACAAGACCCCGGTCTTCGTCAACAGCAACATCCACGGCAACGAGTGGGAGGGCACGGACGCCTCCCTGAAGCTCATCGAGCGGCTCGCGACGGCCAAGGACGCCAAGACCCGCGACCTCCTGGCGCACAGCCGCCTGTACTTCAACGTCACGGCCAACCCTGACGGCCGTATCGCCGGCACCCGCGCCAACGCGAACGGCTTCGACCTGAACCGCGACTTCGTCACGGCCTCCCAGCCCGAGACCCGCGCGATGCGGCGGATCCAGCTCGACAAGCAGCCGGCCGTGCTGCTCGACCTGCACGGCTACGTCAACGGCACGCTCATCGAGCCCACCACTCCCCCGCACGGCGAGAACTACGAGTACGACCTCTTCCTGAAGAACTCCTACGCCAACGCCCTCGGCATGGAGTCCGCCGTCAACGCCCTCGGCTACACGCCGGCGAAGGACGGCGTGGAACCGGCGCAGATCCCGTTCCGCGACCAGGAGGAGGGCTGGGACGACTGGCCGCCGATCTTCACCCCGCAGTACGCGGCCTTCCATGGCACGGTGGCCGCGCACACGGTGGAGATCCCGCTGGCGGTGAACAACGAGGAGTACGACACCCTGCCCGTCCGGGAGCTGCGCCGCCGCTCGGCGGTCAACACGGCGGTGGCGGGCGCGGCCGTCCGCGCGACCCTGAATCACGTCCGCGAGCACCGCGCCACCCTCGTCGCCGACCAGATCGAGACCTTCCGCCGCGGCGCGGCGGGCGCCCCGCAGGTGGCGGTCTCACCGAGGACGGTCCCCGGCGTCCCCGGCATCGGCCCGGAGGACGTCTACACGACCGACTTCCCGCGCGCCTACGTCATCCCGCCCGGCGACTCCCGCGCCCAGCGCTCGGCCCCGGCCGCCGCCCGCCTCGTCGATCACCTCCTCGCCAACGACGTCCGCGTCACCCGCGCCACCCGCCCCTTCCGCCTGGCCGGACGGACGTACCCCGAGGGCTCGCACGTCGTCGACCTGCGCCAGCCCAAGCGCGGCATGGCGAACGTCCTGCTGGCCGACGGCCGGGACATCAGCGACAAGGTGTCGGCGATGTACGACATCTCCGGCTGGAGCCTGGGCCGGCTCTGGGGAGCCACGGTCGAGCGGGTGACCTCGGGCAGCCTGCGGGGCGCGCCCCTGCGCCCGGTCACCGAGGCCGCACCCGTCGCCCATGTGCCCGCGCACGGCACCCTCCGCCTGCGCCTGACCGACCCGCGCGAGATCGCGGCCCTCAACTCCCTCCTCGGGCAGGGAGTCCCGGTCCGGCAGGCACGGGACGGCAGCGCGATCGTCCCGGCGTCGGCACGCCGCCAGGCCCTCTCAGCCGCCCGCAAGCACGACGTCTCGTTCACCGCGACGCACCTCAAGGGCGACACACCCCTGCACCGCGTCCGCGTCGCCGCCGCCGTCACCCCGGGTGAGCTGTTCGCCCTGCGGGAGATGGGCTTCGACGTCACTCCTGTCTCGACGGCCGTCCTCAACAACGGCTTCGACTGGTCAGGCACGGACGCCCTGTTCGTGTCGGCCGGCCTGGACCACGCCTCCCTCACCGCCCCCGCCCGCAAGGCCCTGGACACCTTCCTCGACGGTCACGGCCTGGTCGGCCGGGGGGCGACGGGAGCGGCCCTGAACGCGGCGGCGGGCCTGCTGGCCGTCAAGCCGGTCGGGGGCAACCCGGACGCCAACGGCGTCGTACGCGCGGTGAACTCGGGCCGCCTCACGCACGACGCGCCCGCGCACACCTTCGTCTACGCCCCACTCTGGTTCACCGACCTCGGCCCCGGCGTGCGAGCGGAGCAGTCGTACGCGAACGGGAACCCGCTCCTCTCCGGACACTGGCGCCCGCTCCGGGACGGCAGCGGCGGCCCCGCGGCGGCAGCGGGACAGGCCTCGGTGGTCAGCGGCGGCAAGACGGTCCTGTTCGGCACCGAACCCCTCTTCCGGAACCACCCCAAGGGGGAATTCCCGCAGGTGGCGAGGGCATTGTTCACAGTGGCACACAGCGGTTCAGCGAAGGAGAACGGATGACACAGGAGATCCACGGCACCGTGGCCGACGGCTTCGAGGGGGTACGCGAGGAGTTCGCCGCGTTCGTGGCCGGGGAACGCCCCGACTACGAGGGCCAGCTGTGCGCCTACGTCCACGGCCGCAAGGTCGTCGACCTGTGGGCGGGCACGGAAGCGGACGCCCTCTACGGCGTGTTCTCCTCCACGAAGGGCGCCGCCTACCTGGTAGTGGCTCTCCTCGTCCAGGACGGCACGCTCGAACTGGACCGCAAAGTGACGTACTACTGGCCGGAGTTCGCGGCCGAGGGCAAGGGCGACCTGACCCTGCGCGATCTGCTCGCGCACCGCGCGGGGGTGGTCGGCACGGACACCGGCTTCAGCCTGGCGGAGCTGGCCGACGACCGCCAGCTCGCCGAACGCCTCGCCGACCAGCGCCCGTTCTGGCGCCCCGGCACGGCGTTCGGCTATCACGCGCTGGTCGCCGGCGCCCTGACCGGCGAAGTGGTACGCCGCGCCACGGGCCGCACGCTCCAGGAGATCTACCAGGAGCGCGTCCGCACGCCGTACGCCCTGGACTTCCATCTGGGCCTGCCCGCACCCCAGGAACCCCGCTTCCGCACCACCCAGCCGATGGCCCCGACCCCGGACCAGCAGACCCTCCTCGACGCCACGCCCACGGGCCCGCACACCCTCGCCTCGATCGCCTTCAACCGCAACGCGGCGGAAGCCACCGACCTGGCCTCCCTCCCCAACATGCCGCTGGTCCGCGCCAAGGGCCCGGCATCGGTGGGCGGAGTGGCGTCCGCGCGGGGCCTGGCCGGGATGTACGCGGCGGCGATCAGCGGCCTGGGTGAGCAGGCTCCGCTGCTGAAGCCGGACACGGTGGCGGAGTTCGGCCAGTTCCACTCGGTCGGCTACGACCTGGTGGCACGTGCCCACAAGTCGTTCGGCCTCGGCTTCCAGACGACGGCTGACACGTGGCACCCGTTCCTCGGCGCCGGGACGATCGGCCACAGCGGCGCGAGCGGCTCCCAGGCCTTCGCGGACCCCTGGAGCGGCCTGGCCTACGGCTACACCCGCCGCCGTTTCGCGTTCCCCGGCGGGGCCGCCCCCGAGAACGACCGTCTGGCCCAGGCGATCCACCGGGCGGCACTCACCGCCTGACCCCGGGCACGAGCGGAGGCCGCACCCCACGTCCAAGGGTGCGGCCTCCGCGTAGCCAACGACAACGGTCAGGCCAGCGTCACGGTGATGTTCCCGCGGGTCGCCTTCGAGTAGGGGCACACCTCGTGCGCCTTCTCGACGAGCACCCGCGCGGCGCCCCGCTCCACCTTCGGCAGGTCGGCCGAGATCTCGACGATGATCCCGAACCCGTCCCCGTTCTTCCCCAGGCCCACCTTCGCGGTGACGGTCGAACCGGTGAGATCGGCGCCCGTCTCCCGGGCGACGACACCCAGAGCCCCCTGGAAGCAGGCGCTGTAGCCGGCGGCGAACAGCTGCTCGGGGTTGGTTCCGGCGCCACTGCCCCCCATGGCCTCCGGCGGGTTGACGACGACGTCGAGCCGGCCGTCATCGGTGGCCACACGCCCGTCGCGCCCGCCCTCCGCGGTGGCGACGGCGGTGTACAGAACATCGGACTGGTGGATCGGCATGCGGTTGTGTTCCTTCATTCGTCCGCCGCGGCTCGCGCCCGGGCCGAGCGGATTCGGAAAAAACTTACCGCATATCGAAAACCAACAGAAGCCGTCAGAGCTTGACGATCATCTTCCCGGTGTTGTCACCGCGCAGCACGCCCAGGAACGCCTCGAGATTGTTCTCGATGCCCTCGACGACGGTCTCGCGGTACTTCAGCTCACCGGAGGCGACCCAGGGGGCGACCTCGCGCACGAACTCCGGCTGGAGGTCGTAGTGGTCCCCGACGAGGAAGCCCTCGATCCGGCCGCGCGTCGCGATGAGCCGGGCGAGGTTCCGCGGGCCCGGGGCGGGCTCGGTGTTGTTGTAGACGGAGATCATGCCGCAGACGGCGATCCGGCCGCCCTGGTTGAGGGAGCCGATGGCCGCCTCCAGGTGGTCACCGCCGACGTTGTCGAAGTAGACGTCGATCCCGTCCGGGGCGGCGGCACGAAGCTGCTCGCTCACCGGCCCGTCCTTGTAGTTGAAGGCGGCGTCGAAGCCGTACTCCTCCACGAGGAGCTTCACCTTCTCCTCCGACCCCGCCGACCCGATGACCCGCGAGGCGCCCTTCAGCCTGGCGATCTGCCCGACCTGCCCGCCCACGGCACCGGCGGCACCGGACACGAAAACAGTGTCGCCCTCCTTGAAGGAGGCGGTGCGCAGCAGCCCGGCGTAGGCGGTGAGACCCGTCATGCCCAGCACACCCAGGTACGTCGACAGCGGCGCGGCGTCCGCGTCCACCTTGACGGCGTTCTTCGCGGCCACGACGGCGTACTCACGCCACCCGAGGAAGTGCAGTACGTGATCCCCGACGGCCAGCCCGTCGACGTTGGAGGCCACGACCTCGCCGACGGCACCGCCCTGCATGACCTTGCCGAGCTCGAACGGGGCGACGTAGGACTTGGCATCGCTCATGCGGCCCCGCATGTACGGGTCCACGGAGAGGTACTTGTTCCGGACGAGGACCTGCCCCTCACCCGGCTGCGGGACCTCCGCCTCGACGAAGGCGAAGTCCTCGGGCTTCGGCCAGCCGACGGGACGGCTCGCCAGGTGCCACTCACGGCTGACGGCGGGGAGGGTGGGGGTGTCGGTCATGATGCGCCTGTCCTCACTGGCTCGATGCGGATGTTTCAGTAACTGAAACAACCATGCTCCTGAAAATTTCAGGTTGTCAAATAACCGGGTACCCTCGATGGCATGGCCTCCACCACACCGACGCCCCAAGAGACGACCAACCGCCCGGATCCGCTGACCCTCGAGGTCGTCGAGCTCATCGGGGAGGTCGTGGCCCGGTTCCACGAGGACTACGAGGAGGCTGCGGCGGAACACTCCCTCACCGGGGCTCAGGCCCGGCTGCTGAGCCTGCTGTGCCTGGAGCCGCTGCCGATGCGGAGGCTTGCCCAGCGGCTGAAGTGCGAGCCGTCCAATGTCACGGGGATCGTGGACCGGCTGGAGGCGCGGGGGCTGGTGGAGCGGCAGCCGGATCCGGCGGACCGGAGGGTGAAGGTGGCGGCGGCGACGCCGGAGGGGCGGGCCGTGGCCCGGAGTCTGCGGGAGGCACTGCGGTTCGCTCGGGAGCCGCTTGCCGGGTTGTCGGAGGGGGAGAGGGTGGCGTTGCGGGATGCGTTGCGGGCGATGCTGGAGTGAGGCTGTCGGGGCTGCCAGGTGCTCGGCGTCGGCACCGGGGACGGGTGGGTGCGCAGCCCGGTGCTGCATGGTGCTCGGCGTGGATGCTGGGGCCGGGGGGTGGGCACGCAGCCCGGCGTAGCGGGGTGCCGCTGCGCCCACCCGTGCCGCCCCCAGCGGCACGCATGCCCGCAGCTGGGGCGGTGCGCATGCCCGCAGCGGCGGGCGCCGGACTGCGCAAGGGGCCGTGTCGGGGGGTGTCCGCCCGCAGTGGTTGTCGCGTCAACGGACAGTGAGTCGGCGTCCGACCCCATCGCGACGTTCCGAGGACGGACACCCCCCGACGCGGCCCCGACCCACCACCCACCCGCAGGCGACTACGTGCACCACCACAGGAAGCGGTCACACGTCCTCGTCGGGGACGGTTCCGGCGTCGGCGTCGGCGCCGGGGTCGTCGGGTCCGCGGTGCGGGTCGGAGCCGGGGGCGGAGGGGCAGCCGTGGGCGCCGAGGTCGGGCGGCTCGAAGACGTTTCCGGCGCGGCAGAAGACCGAGTCGGCTCAGGGCGCTTCGACTTCTCATCCTCCGGGGATTCGGAAGCCGACGGCGAGTCAGACACCCCCGGGGAAGGGGTCCTCGACGCTCCCTCGACCCCGGCCTTGTCACCCGCGGGGCGGACAGTCTCTTCCGCACCCCCCGGCTCCCCCTCCGCCTCCGCCGGCTTCGACGTCGACTTGGGCGCGTCCATGCCCAGCTCGGCGAGGCTCAGCCCGCCCGCCGCCAGCACGAACCCCGCCGCGATGAACAGGGTCCGACGCCGCCGTCGGCGATGCGCGGCCGCCTTCCGGTCCCGCCGGCTCGCCCCACCCGGACCATCGGAGACCGGCCCGTGCCCGTGCCCGTGCCCGCGCCCACGCCGACGAGCGGCACGCCCCACCGGCTCCTCATCGTCGTAGCCCTCGCGTTCGCCTTGCTCACGCCCCTCGGGCTCAGGGCCATACTCCGGCTCAGGCCGCCGCAGCGCATCCGCCGAGGTGCCGCACCCCGGGCACGCCAGCGCGCCGTTGAGGTGCCGTCGGCACGGGTCGCAGTAGTCCATGACGCGGGAAGATTAAGTTCCGCGCCGGTCACGTTCCTAGCTCCAGCTGTGAAGGTTCTGCACGGACCCACCCCACCCCTGGTTTCGAAACTGTCGAAACCGTTATGCGCGCGACCCATTGACACCCCGACCACCGCATCCTTACTGTCACGCCAGCATTTCGAACGTGTGCCGAAATCTCGAACACGTCGAACTGGCTGAATGAACTGAATGACTGACGGAACTGAGCCGACGAAGCTGCGAGGGACAACCGCCGTGCGCATCACCGGAATCAGCACACACGTGGTCGGGACGCCGTGGCGCAACCTGACCTACGTCCAGGTGCACACCGACGAGGGGATCACCGGAGTCGGCGAGACCCGGATGCTGGGACACACCGACGCCCTTCTCGGTTACCTGAGGGAGGCCGAGGCCAACCACATTCTCGGCTCCGACCCCTTCGCTGTCGAGGACCTCGTCAAGCGCATGAAGTACGGCGACTACGGCCGCGCGGGCGAGATCGTGATGTCCGGTATCGCCGTGATCGAGATGGCGTGCTGGGACATCAAGGGCAAGGCCCTCGGCGTCCCCGTCTGGCAGCTGCTGGGCGGCAAGGTCACCGACAAGGTCAAGGCATACGCCAACGGCTGGTACACCACGGAGCGGACGCCCGAGGCGTACCACAAGGCCGCCCAGGGCGTGATGGAGCGCGGCTACCGCGCCCTCAAGATCGACCCCTTCGGCACGGGCCACTTCGAGCTGGACCACCAGCAGAGCCTGTACGCCGTCTCCCTCATCGAGGCCGTCCGGGACGCCATCGGCCCCGAGGCGGAGCTGATGCTGGAGATGCACGGCCGCTTCTCCCCCGCCACGGCCGTGCGCCTGGCCAAGGAGCTGGCCCCCTTCAACCCGGCGTGGCTGGAGGAGCCGGTCCCGCCGGAGAACCTCAAGGCGCTGGAGAAGGTCGCGGCCAAGGTCGACATGCCCGTCGCGACCGGTGAGCGCATCCACGACCGGATCGAGTTCCGCGAGCTGTTCGAGAGCCAGGCCGTGGACATCATCCAGCCGGACGTCGGCCATATCGGTGGAATCTGGGAGACCAGGAAGCTCGCCGCTACAGCGGAGACCCACTACATGCTGGTGGCTCCCCACAACGTGGGCGGCCCGGTCCTCACCGCCGCGAGCCTCCAGGTCGGTTTCACCTCCCCGAACTTCAAGATCCTGGAGCACTTCAACGACTTCGCGGACGCGGAGATCAAGAAGGTCGTCAAGGGCGCCCCGCAGGTGAACCCGGAAGACGGCTGCTTCCACCTCTCCGACGCCCCCGGACTGGGTGTCGAGCTGGACGTGGACGCCGCCGCCGAGTTCCCGCAGCAGCAGGCCCGTTTCGACCTCTGGGCGGAGGGCTGGGAGCAGCGCAAGCCCAAGGGCGCGCAGTGAGCGTCCGGCCCCCGGAAACCCGGAACCGGCAACCGAAACCTTCGAAAACCGGAGGAGCGACGTGAGCACCGCGGTAGTGATCGACGCCCCGGGCGAACACCGCCTCGTCCCGCACGAGCCCCGGCACCCCGAGGCCGGCGAGGCGCTGGTCCGCGTCCACGCGTCCGGCATCTGCGGCAGCGACCGCGAGGTCTACCAGGGCAACCGCCCCGAGGGCTACGTCCGCTACCCGCTCACCCCGGGCCACGAGTGGTCCGGGACGGTGGAGGCGGTGGGCGCGGGCGTCCCCGCGTCCCTCGTCGGCCGCAAGGTCGTGGGCGAGGGCTTCCGCAACTGCCAGGTCTGCGACCGCTGCCACGCGGGCGACACGACGCTGTGCACGGCCGGTTACGAGGAGACGGGGTTCACCCAGCCGGGCGCGATGGCGACGACGCTGACGCTCCCCGCCCGTCTGCTCCACACCCTCCCGGACGACTGCGACCTCACCGCCGCGGCCCTCCTGGAACCGGCCGCCTGCATCGCGGCCGCCGCGCTGAAGGCGAACGCCCAGCCCGGCGAGCGGGTCGCCGTGGTCGGCACCGGCACGCTGGGCATGTTCGCCGTGCAGTTCCTCAAGGCGAACTCGCCGGCCGAACTACTGGTGGTCGGCACCCGCCGCGACCGCGAGGCGCTGTCGCGTCAGTACGGCGCGACGGACTTCCGGACGAAGGACCAGGAACTCCCGGACGACATCGACGTGGTGATCGAGACGGCCGGATCGGCGGACGCCGCCCGGATCTCCGCCGCCCTGCTCCGGCGGGGCGGCCGGCTGGCCCTGACGGGCATCCCGGCGCCGGGTGCCGACGGCCTCGACCCGACCGATCTCGTCGTGAAGCAGTTGGAGGTGCACACCGTCTTCGGCGCTCCGCCGGACGCCTGGGCGCACACGGTGCGGGTGTTCGCCGCCGGTCTGCTCGATCCGCTGCCGCTGGTGACGCACGAGCTGCCGCTCACCGAGTTCTCGCAGGCCATCGAGCTGGTGGGGGCCGGTGATCCGAAGGTGGGCAAGGTGCTGCTCCGCCCGTAGACGTACGCCGGTACGGGGGCAACCTGACGGCTCCCGTACCGGCGTACCCCACCTCCGCACAGCCTTGCCATACCCAGAGCCGCGAACCTCGTCCGAAATATCGAACCGAAGGACTTTCCTGTGACCGACGCTCCCGCCACGGCAGCCCGCAGGCCCGGTGAGCAGGCGCTCGCCGATCTCGGCCTGAAGGCCCCCGCCCTCGACCCCGCCGACGCCTCGCCGCACTCCTTCCCCGGCGGCGGCCGCTGGCGCACCGAGATCCCCTCCTGCGAGGGCCCCGAGGCGCTGACGGTGGTCCTGAAGGAGGCCTCGCGGCTGGACGTGCCGATCCACCGGATCAGCCAGGGCAGCGGCGTCTGGATGCTGACCGACGCCGAGATCACCGAGATGGTCGAGTCGACGGCCGAACGCGACATCGAGCTCTGCCTGTTCACCGGCCCGCGCGGCACCTGGGACATCGGCGGCTCGACCCGGACCGACTCGCGCGGCGCGGGCCTCAGAGCCCGCGGCCACGACGCGGTCGCCGGATGTGTCGAAGACGCCGTCCGGGCCACGGAGTTGGGCGTCAAGTGCCTGCTCGTCGCCGACGAGGGCGTGCTGTGGACCCTGCACCGGGCGCGCGCGGCCGGCATCATCCCGGCCGACACCACCCTGAAGGTCTCCGCGCTCATCGGCCCGGTCAACCCGGCGGCGTACGCGGTCTACGAGCGTCTCGGCGCCGACTCGGTCAACGTGCCCAGCGACCTGACGCTCGATCACCTCACCGAGATCCGCCGGGTGTCGGGCGCTCCCATGGACATGTACATCGAAGCCCCCGACGACCTCGGCGGCTACGTCCGGATGTACGAGGTCGCCGAACTCATCAGACGCGGCGCCCCGTTGTACCTGAAGTTCGGCCTGTCGAAGGCGCCCGGGATCTACCCCTACGGGCACCACATGCGGGAGTTGACCCTGGCCACCGCCAAGGAACGCGTGCGCCGCGGCCGGCTCGCCCTGGACCTCCTGGCACGCCACGGGGCGGACGGCGACATGGCGCCGCTCGGCTCGCGACTGCCGGGCGATCTGCAACGGTTCGAAATCTCGGCATAACGTTCCGGAAACTCGGCTTCACAAAAGAAGACACAGCCGACCACAATCCGACACATCTCTTCTCGGTCTTTCCGGCACGACCACCCGGAGCGACTTCGCGCCTCCCAGACCGAGCCCTGCACACAGATCAAGGATGATCAATATGCGTAACCGCAGAGCCGCTCTCGCCGCCATAGCCGGAGCCGCGTCCCTCGCCCTGACCCTGTCCGCCTGCGGCCAGAGCAGCGAGGGCGGCAGCAAGGAGAGCGAGGGAGACGCCAAGGGCGGCACCATCGGCATCGCGATGCCGACCAAGTCCTCCGAGCGCTGGATCCTCGACGGCGACTACGTCAAGAAGAACCTGGAGGCCAAGGGCTACACGCCCAAGCTGGTCTACGGCGAGGACGACCCGGACCAGCAAGTCTCCCAGGTCGAGAACCTGATCACGCAGGGCGTCAAGGCGCTGATCATCGCCGCCATCGACAACAAGTCGATGAACAACGTGCTCCAGCAGGCCAAGGACGCGAACATCCCGGTCATCTCCTACGACCGCCTCATCCTCGGCACGCAGAACGTCGACTACTACGCCTCCTTCGACAACGAGAAGGTCGGCGAGCTCCAGGGCAACTACATCGTCGAGAAGCTCGGCCTGAAGGACGGCAGTAAGAAGGGCCCCTTCAACATCGAGCTGTTCGCCGGCTCCAACGACGACAACAACACCCGCTACTTCTTCGGCGGCGCGATGAAGGTGCTCCAGCCCTACATCGACAAGAAGCAGCTCGTCGTCCGCTCCGGCCAGACCAAGCTCAACCAGGTCACCACCCTGCGCTGGGACGGCGGCACCGCCCAGAAGCGCATGGACGACATCCTGACCTCGGCCTACAAGAGCGAGCGGGTCGACGCCGTCCTCTCCCCCTACGACGGCATCTCCATCGGCATCCTGTCGGCGCTGAAGTCCGACGACTACGGCTCCAAGAGCAAGCCGCTGCCGGTCGTCACCGGCCAGGACGCCGAGGTCGCCTCCCTGAAGTCGATCGAGGCGGGCCAGCAGACGCAGACCGTCTTCAAGGACACCCGCGAACTCGCCAAGGTGGCCACGAACATGGTCGACGCGGCCCTGAACGACAAGAAGCCGGAGCTCAACGACACCAAGACCTACGACAACGGCGCCAAGGTCGTGCCCGCGTACCTGCTGAAGCCGGTGAGCGTCGACAAGTCCAACTACCAGAAGATCGTCATCGACTCCGGCTACCACAAGGCAAGCGACCTCAAGTAGTCCCCGCCACCGACCGACGATTCACCACTGATTGGAAGGCACGACCATGGCGGGACCCGTCCTGGAAATGCGCTCGATCGTCAAGACCTTTCCCGGCGTCAAGGCGCTGTCGGACGTCACGCTGAACGTCCGGCAGGGCGAGGTCCACGCCATCTGCGGGGAGAACGGCGCCGGCAAGTCGACCTTGATGAAGGTCCTCTCCGGCGTCCACCCGCACGGCAGCTACGAGGGCGACATCCTCTTCGAGGGAGAGGTCTGCCAGTTCAAGGACATCCGGGCCAGCGAAGAGCGCGGCATCGTGATCATCCACCAGGAACTGGCCCTGGTGCCCTATCTCTCCCTCGCGGAGAACATCTTCCTCGGCAACGAGCACGCCACCCGCGGGATCATCAGCTGGACCGAGACCCTGCGGCACGCCACCGAACTGCTGCGCCGGGTCGGTCTCACCGACCACCCGGACACCCGCGTCGCCGACATCGGCGTGGGCAAGCAGCAGCTCGTGGAGATCGCCAAGGCGCTCTCGAAGAAGGTGAAGCTGCTCATCCTGGATGAGCCGACCGCCGCGCTGAACGACGAAGACAGCGGCAAACTCCTGGATCTCATCCTGGAGTTGAAGAAGCAGGGCATCACCTCGATCATCATCTCCCACAAGCTCAACGAGATCCGCAAGGTCGCCGACTCGGTGACGATCATCCGCGACGGCCAGAGCATCGAGACCCTCGACGTGAAGGCCCCGGAGACCACCGAGGACCGGATCATCAAGGGCATGGTCGGCCGCGACCTGGAGCACCGCTTCCCGGAGCGGTCGCCGCACGAGCCCGAGGAGGGCGTGGCGCCCGCCCTGGAGATCCGGGGCTGGACCGTGCACCACCCGATCGACCAGCAGCGCAAGGTCGTCGACGACGTGTCGCTCCAGGTGCGGCGCGGCGAGATCGTCGGCATCGCGGGCCTCATGGGAGCCGGCCGCACCGAGCTCGCGATGAGCGTCTTCGGGCGGACGTACGGCCGGTACTCCGGCGGCACGGTCCTCAAGGACGGGACCGAGATCCGTACGAAGACCGTCCCCGAGGCGGTCAGGCACGGGATCGCGTACGTCACCGAGGACCGCAAGCACTACGGCCTCAACCTCATCGACACCATCAACCGGAACATCTCGCTGAGCGCCCTGGGCAAGGTCGCCAAGCGCGGTGTGGTCGACGAGCACGAGGAACGACAGGTCGCCGAGGGCTTCCGCAAGTCCATGAACATCAAGGCGCCGACCGTCTTCGAGCCGGTGGGCAAGCTGTCCGGCGGCAACCAGCAGAAGGTCGTCCTCAGCAAGTGGATCTTCTCGGGTCCCGAGGTGCTGATCCTGGACGAGCCGACGCGCGGTATCGACGTCGGTGCCAAGTACGAGATCTACACGGTCATCGACCAGTTGGCCGCCCAGGGCAAGGCGGTCGTCTTCATCTCCTCCGAGCTGCCCGAACTGCTCGGCATGTGCGACCGCATCTACACGATGGCCGCGGGGCGGCTGACCGGTGAGTTCTCGAAGGCCGAGGCCTCCCAGGAATCGCTGATGCGTCAGATGACGAAGGACAAAGAGGTAACCCGATGAGCACGGACGTGACCGCCAAGACGCCGGCCCCGGCGCCGACCGGCAAGGGAGGGGAGGGCACCGGACTGCTGCAGCTGATGACGGACGGCATGCGCCGCAACATGCGGCAGTACGGCATGCTGTTCGCGCTCGGCCTGATCGTGGTCCTGTTCGCCGTGTGGACCGACGGCGACCTGCTGCTGCCGCGCAACGTCTCCAACCTGGTGCTGCAGAACAGCTACATCCTGATCCTCGCGATCGGCATGATGCTGGTCATCATCGCGGGCCACATCGACCTGTCGGTCGGCTCGCTCACGGCGTTCGTCGGCTCGATGGCCGCCGTGTTCATGGTCAAACACGACATACCGTGGCTGCTCGCCGTGGTGCTGTGCCTGGCCGTGGGCGCGGTCGCGGGTGCCATCCAGGGGTTCTTCATCGCGTACGGCGGCATACCGTCGTTCATCGTGACCCTGGCCGGCATGCTGATCTTCCGCGGTCTGACCGAGATCTTCCTGGAGGGCCAGACGCTCGGCCCGTTCCCGGAGGGCCTGCAGAAGGTCGCCAACGGCTTCCTGCCCGAGGTCGGCCCGAAGACCAACTACCACAACCTGACGCTGCTGCTGGGCTTCGCGATGATCGCCTTCGTGATCTTCCAGGAGGTCCGTGACCGCAAGCGGCAGCAGGAGTTCAACCTGGACGTCCCGCCCGCCAAGCTGTTCCTGCTGAAGCTGGTCGCGCTCGGCGCCGCCATCCTCACGCTGACGATGCTGCTGGCCAGCTACAAGGGCGCCCCGATCGTCCTGCTGATCCTCGGTGTGCTGCTCGTCGGCTTCGGCTACGTGATGCGCAACGCGATCATCGGCCGCCACATCTACGCGATCGGCGGCA
The DNA here is from genome assembly GCF_042957035.1 of Streptomyces sp. NPDC008137. Taxonomy (NCBI): domain Bacteria; kingdom Bacillati; phylum Actinomycetota; class Actinomycetes; order Kitasatosporales; family Streptomycetaceae; genus Streptomyces; species Streptomyces sp. NPDC008137. The sequence continues at coordinate 27,625 of NZ_JBIBHN010000001.1, forward strand.
ACCTGCCCGCGGCCAAGCTGTCGGGTGTGAAGGACAAGAAGGTCACCTTCCTGGTCTTCCTGAACATGGGCATGCTCGCGGCCCTGGCGGGTCTGGTCTTCGCCGCCCGCTTCAACGCGGCCTCTCCCAAGGCCGGCCTCAACTTCGAGCTGGAGGCGATCGCGGCCTCGTTCATCGGCGGTGCGTCGATGAGCGGCGGTGTCGGCACCGTGCTCGGCGCGATCATCGGCGGCCTGGTCCTGGGCGTGCTGAACAACGGTATGAACCTCGTCGGCATCGGCACCGACTGGCAGCAGGTCATCAAGGGCCTGGTCCTGCTGGCCGCGGTCGGGTTCGACGTGTGGAACAAGCGCAAGGTCGGTTCGTAAGTCAGATCGGGGCCCCGCCGGGAAGGCGGGGCCCTCTCCTTATACGGGAGCCGCACGCATGGAACTGAACAGACGCACGGTCATCGCCGGAGCAGCGGCGGCGGGAGTCGCCGCCACCACCCTCGGCGGCACGGCGCACGCCACGGGAGGCAGGAAGCCGGTGAAGACGCTCTTCGGCAAGCTCGCCGACGGCACCAAGATCTACAGCTGGTCCCTGGAGAACGGCGGCACCCGCCTGAAGGTCCTCTCCTGGGGCGGTGTCGTCCAGTCGCTGGAGATCCCCGACCGCCGCGGCCGCTACGCCAACGTCTCCGCGGGCTTCGACAACATCGAGGACTACGTCGCGAAGACCCCGTACTTCGGCGCCCTGATCGGCCGGTACGGCAACCGCATAGGCAAGGGGAAGTTCACCCTCGACGGCAAGAACTACCAGCTCTCCGTCAACGACGGTGAGCAGAGCCTGCACGGCGGCACGCAGGGCTTCGACAAGCGCGTGTGGGACGTCGAGCCGTTCACCAAGGGCTCCGACGTCGGACTGCACCTGTACTACACGAGCGTCGACGGCGAGATGGGCTACCCGGGCACCCTCAAGACGAAGGTGACGTACACCCTCACCCGGCACGGCGAATGGCGCATCGACTACGCGGCCACCACCGACAAGGCCACCGTCGTCAACCTCACCAGCCACGTCTACTTCAACCTCGCCGGCGAGGGCAACGGCACGATCGAGGACCACGAGCTCCAGATCGCCGCCTCCCGCTACACACCCACCGACGCGGGCCTGATCCCCACCGGCGAACTGGCCAAGGTCGCGGGCACGCCCTTCGACTTCCGCCGCGCCAAGCCGATCGGCCGGGACATCCGCGTCTCCCACCCCCAGCTGGTCACCGCCAAGGGCTTCGACCACAACTGGGTCCTCGACAAGGGCCTCACCACCCGCCCCGAGCACGTGGCCACCCTGCGCGACCCGGCCTCCGGCCGCACGATGAAGATCGCCACGAACGAGCCCGGCCTGCAGTTCTACTCCGGCAACTTCCTCGACGGCACGCTGACCGGCCCGTCCGGCCGCACCTACCGGCAGGGCGACGCGCTCTGCCTGGAGACGCAGCACTTCCCGGACTCGCCGAACAAGCCGAAGTTCCCGTCGACGGTGCTGCGGCCCGGGCAGACGTACCGGACGACGACGATCCACACGTTCGGCTGCTGATATCTGTGGTGCCACTGACAAGCCTTCACAGGTAGGGCACAAGTTCTGACCGTGTTCCCAACCGTTGAACAGTGTCACCACAGTCTCCGTATCTAAGGGCGGCCCGCGCTCCCCCGCGCGGGCCGCCCTTAAACGTCGGGTCCGGCCGTCCCCAACGGACCCGCCTCATACGGAGGTTCCATGGCCGACAACGTCACGTCGCTGTTCCGCAGTACCGCGGCACACAGCCCGTCGATGGCGGCTCTGACACGCGAGGGCGGCGAGGGAGCCGGCCCCGTGGACTTCTGTATCCCCTGCAACCCGTACTTCCCCACCCCGGCCATGTTCGACGACATGTCGGCCAGACTCCGCGACATCATCACGTACTACCCGAGCGGCGCCGACACCATCACGGCCGAGCTGTGCAGCCTGCTCCAGCTGCCGCCGCAGTGCGTGGCCATGGGCAACGGCTCCACCGAGCTCATCACCTGGATCGACCACCTGCTGGTCCGCGAGTCCCTCGCCATCCCCGTCCCCACCTTCGGCCGCTGGACCGACCAGCCCATGGAGACCGGCAAGCGGGTCGACATGTTCCCGCTCCAGGAGTCCAGCGGATTCGCCCTCGACCTCGCGCAGTACGCCGAGTTCATCCGCGCCAGGGGCACGCGCGTCGCCGTCATCTGCAACCCCAACAACCCCGACGGCGGCTTCCTCCACAAGCACGCCATCGTGCAGTTCATGGACGCCATGGCCGACCTCGACCTGGTCGTCATCGACGAGTCGTTCCTGGAGTTCGCGGACGCCGAGGCCGAGCCGTCCGTCGTCCAGGAGGCCATGCTGCGGCCCAACGTCATCGTGCTGCGCAGCCTCGGCAAGAACTTCGGCCTGCACGGCATCCGCTTCGGCTACCTCGTCGCCAACCCGGCGCTCGCGGGCCGCGTCCGCTCGATGCTGCCGAAGTGGAACCTCAACTCCTTCGCCGAGCATGTCGTCTTCATGCTCAAGGAGCACGGCGCGGAGTACGCGCAGAGCCTCCAGCAGGTGCGCCGCGACCGGCTCGACATGGCCAGCCAGCTCTCTTCCCTGCCCGGACTGACGGTCTACCCGTCGCAGGGCAACTTCCTCTTCGTGCGCCTCCCCGTGGGCGCCGAGGGCACCGTGGTCCGGGACAGGATGCTCACCGAGCACCGGATCCTGGTCCGCGAGTGCGGCAACAAGATCGGTTCGTCCAGCCGCTTCCTGCGTCTCGTGGTGCGCCCCCAGGTGGACGTGCGTCGCCTGGTGTCCGGCCTGGAACAGGTGCTCTACGGGACGTCCAGGAGGGGAGCCGCCGTACCGGAGCTGGGCAACGGGACCAGCTACAGCTCGGGTACGGCGGCCGTGGACCGCCTGGTGAGCGAGACCAACGGGTCGGGCATGCGCGGGCTCGCCGCTCAGGCCACCGGTTTCGGTGGTCCGGGGCCCGCCGTACCCCCGGCCGCCGTCGGCACCGGCATGCCACTCCCCGCCACCGCGTCCGCCGCCCCGGCGGGCCCGGGCGGAGGGATGCCGATGCCGGCGGCGGCCCAGATGGGCCAGATGACACAGCTGGGCCAGATGGGACAGCAGCAGATGCCGCAGGCTGTGCCGCAGCCGGTGCCCCAGCCCGCTCCGCAGCCCATGGCCGCCCCGGTCCAGCAGCCGCTGGCGCCTGTCGCGCAGGCGCCGACTCCGGCTCCGGCTCCGGCTCCGGCTCCGGTCCCCACCCCAGCCCCGGCGCCGGTCCCTGCTCCGGCGCCGGCTCCCATACCGACACCGGCGCCCGCGCCGGCCGCGGCCGGGCCCACGCCGCCGGGCGTTCCCGCCCGGGGCGGACTGACCGCCGCACAGGTCAGGGGCACGAACGGCTTGTCCCCCGCCCCTGCCACGGGCTGGCCGGGCACTCAGGCCTGGCCCAACGCGGCGGGGATGGGGCAGGCCGGGTAGCGCCGCACACGCCGGGTCAGCACTCCGGCTCACGGCCCAGGGGTCCGCTCACATACTCGACGCGCACCGAGTCGCTCTCGCGCACCACCCACAAGGTTCCGCTGGAGGGGCGCCACTTCCAGTCCACGAGATACACGCGGTCGCCGGAGACGTAGAACAGCCGGAGGCCCGAGTACCGGAAGGCGTATGCGCTGTTCTCGGCCTTCACGCGCTGGTGACAGGCGCCGCCCCCGCGGATCATCAGGTCCTTCTCGCTGAAGACCACGACGCTGGGAAAGGCGGGCGTGTTCACCGCCTGCGCGGCTTCCTCGGCGCGGCCGCGGCCGACGATGCCGGCGTACGAGGAGACGGCCCAGAAGAGGGAGAGCAGGCACAGGACGAGGGCCAGCGCCCAGATGTTGAGGCGTAGCCGCCGTTGGGCGATATCGGTCGCGGCCGGCTGGGCGGGCCGGGTGAGGGCGTAGGCGGTTGCCAGGAGTCCGGGGATGGCGACGAGGGGAAGGACCAGCTCGAAGAGGGCCGGGTGCAGGACGTAGCAGGGCGCGAGGACGAGGGGAGGCAGCCACCCCCAGCGCATACGGCGTACGGCGGTCTCGGCTCGCCCGGGGGAACTCGTGACCCAGCGCTGGACCCCGATGGCGGCGAGCAGGGCTCCGACGACCAGGAAGGCGGGCAGGAAGAGGGCCTCGACGCTGCGCAGCAGGTACTCGCTGGTGGAGAGACGAAAGATGCTGTCGCGCAGGCCGAGGGCGCGGGTCTCCGCGTCGGTGCTGGCCCAGCCGAAGTAGAAGAGCACGGCCGCGAGCAGGGACACGAGGGAGCCGATGGTGCCGAGGAGTTCCATCCATCCAGGCCGTTGAGGACCGTCCGGCGGGGGCCCGGGTTCCGGTGTGCTCGGCGGATGGACGGAGGGTGCCGGGGACGGTGGTGGCGCGGGATCGGAATCGGGCGCGGGATCAGGTACGGGATCGGGGTCGGACGCGGGGGGCGGCACGCGCCGGAGGCGGGTGGTCAGCGATCTGAACCAGGATCCGTCGGTGGGAGCGGCCATGGTCAGGGGGCGATGACCGTGAGTTCACCCGCGTCCAACTCGACGCTCCGGGTCTTCAGAGTGATCCGCACGGCCCCGGCGGGCGCGTCCGCGGGGATCTCGAACGTCACGGTGGCGTTGAGGCAGCAGACGGGGTCCCTGCCGTTGGCGTTGTCGACGAGGCGGACTTCACGGCCGTACGCGTACACCGTCGCCGCGCTGGGCCAGGTCCCCTTGACCTCCACCAGGGCTCCGGGCGCCGCCTGCCTGGGGGACATGCCGGTGATGACCGACGGGCAGGCCTGGACCCCGTTGCCGGCCGGGCGAATCCGAATTCCGGCGTCGGGATGCGCGGCCCGGAATTCGGCGAGTTGCCCGAGGGTGCGGCGCGCCGCTGTGTACTTGCAGTCTCCCGACGGCTGGTTCTTGACGACGGCGTACGCGTCGATCGCCTTCTGCCATTCGGCTTCATCTCCGCCGACGGCGTAGCAAGCGGCGATCAGCCCTTCCAGTACCTTCCAGGCGGCGGGCCGCGCCTGCCAATTCCTCGGGCCCGCGTTGTCGTACCAGCGCTTGGCCTCGGGACAGTTCCTCGCCTGTACCAAGTCATAGACGTGGTCCGTGTTGATTCCGTCCCACTCCGGTGAACTGGGTCCGAACGGGGCCCAGGAGAACTCCCGGTCGGGAGCCGGGTCGGTGGACCTTTCGCGTTCTCCGCCGGAGCCGCCGTTGCCTCGGCTCCCCTTGGTCCGGCCGGGCTTCCAGGTGGAGCTCCCCTCGCCACCGCCGGTCCAGGTCTCGCCCCCGCTGCCCGAGCCGCCCGAACTCGGGGAGGAGCCGCCCGTTCCACCACCGGTCGAGCCGCCGCTGGCGGAACCGCCGCCCGAGCCGTCCCAGGAACCGCCGGGGGAGTCCGTGCCCTCGCCCGTGTCATCCGAACCGGGCACGCCCGCCGTGCCGGTCGGGCCGGCGGGGACACCGGCCCGAGGCTTCTCCGGCGATCCACATCCTGCGGTCACCAGAATGCCTGCGAATGCGACCGCGGCGAGGGTCGGCAGCGACCCTCGCCGAAACGAATCGGCCCGCCTCGACAACCCGTCAGGAAACACGCTCACCATACGCCCCCACCTCATGGCCAACGCACCGGACGTTGCAGGCCGCATATTATCCGCCTACGGAGATCGCCAAACCGAGGGAAAGAAAAGGAAATAAAAAGAAAGAAACGGGACTCTATCGAACGGGGTTCAGTCTCGAACGGGATCGTGGAATCGAACCCCTTGCGCGTCAATGGTCCGCGCAGCAACAGCCGGGTCCGCGCGGCAACAGCTGTGACCGGCCTGGGAGATCCGTTGAAGATCCGTTGAGAGACCGTTTAGGCCGGCGCCGGACGATCGAGGCTGGACAGGAGGAAAGGGAGACCATGGCACGGCGCGAAGGGGGGAGGCCCTGTGGAGTTCCGGTTGCTCGGGACCGTGGAGGCCCACCTGAATACGGGCCCGGTGGATCTCGGCCATGCCAAGCAACGGTGCGTACTGGCCGTGCTGTTGTGCGACGCGGGCCGGGTGGTCTCGGCGGAGCGGCTGATCGACCGGGTGTGGGGCGAGAACCCGCCGGGCTCGGTCCGCAACATCCTGTCGGGGTACGTCGGCCGGCTGCGCGCCGCACTGCGTTCCGCGGGAGCCCCCGGGGTGCGCCTGGCGCGCAGCTCCGGCGGCTATCTGCTGGACGTCGACCCCGAGTCGGTGGACGTCCACCGCTTCCGCCGGCTGGTGGCCGAGGCCCGCCGTTCCGCCGACACCGGCCAGGCCGCTGACCTGCTGCGCGACGCCCTCGGCCGGTGGCACGGGGAAGCCCTGACGGGCCTGCCCGGCGCCTGGGCGGAGGAGACCCGCGCCAGACTGGGCGACGAGCGCCTCACGGCGGAACTCCGCTACCACGAACTCGAATTACGGCTGGGCCGCCACCAGCAGGCACTGGAGCAGCTGCGGCACCTCGCCGCCGCGCACCCGCTGGACGAGCGGGTCGTACGGCACCTGATGACCGCCCTCTGCCGCGGTGACCGCCAGGCCGAGGCGCTGGAGGCATACGAGGACATCCGGCACCGTCTCGCCGAGGAACTCGGCGTCGACCCCGGCACCGAACTGCGGGCCCTGCACCGCCGGATCCTGCGGGGCCCGGCCACGGAGGCCGAAGCGGACCCGCCCGTCGTGCCCGCCGAACTGCCGCACGACGTGGCGGGGTTCAGCGGTCGCACGGAGGCCCTGGCCCGGCTGAGCGCACAACTGGACGTACCCGCCGGGGAAGCGGTCATGATCTCGGTGATCAGCGGCGCCGCGGGCGTCGGCAAGACCGCGCTGGCCTTGCGCTTCGCCCATCAGGTGCGGGACCGCTTCCCCGACGGCCAGCTCTACGTCAACCTGCGCGGCTACGACCACGAGAGCGCCCCCGTGGACCCGCAGCAGGCACTCGGCCAGTTGTTGCGCAGCCTGGGCCTGACGCCGCAGCAGATCCCCTCCGACCCGGACGAGCAGGCCCGCCGCTACCGCTCCCTGCTGGACGGGCGGCGGATGCTCATCCTGCTGGACAACGCCGCCTCCGTCCGACAGGTCCGTCCGCTCCTGCCCGGCAGCCCCACCTGCCGCGTCCTGGTCACCAGCCGCCACCGGCTGACCGGCCTGGTCGCCCGGAACGGCGCCGAGCCGCTGCGCCTCGACGTCCTCGACCCGGGCGAGGCCCGGGCGCTGCTGGCCGCCGTACTGGGAGAGCGGCGCGTTGCGGCCGAGCCGGAGGCGGCCGGGGACCTGGCCCGGCGGTGCGGGCTGCTGCCGCTGGCCCTGCGGGTGGCCGCCGCGCATCTGCTCGGCGACCGGGACCGGCCCCTCGCGGGACTGGCCGCCGAGCTGGCGGACGGCGACCGGCTGGCCACGCTGGAGCTGGACGACGACCGCTCCTCCGCCGTGAGCGCCGCCTTCGGCCTCTCCTACCGCGCCCTGGCCCCGGATGCCCAACGGCTCTTCCGCCTCCTCGGCCTGATCCCCGGCCCGGACCTCACCCGGCCCGCCGCGGCGGCGCTCCTCGACACGTCGGAGGCCAGGGCGGGGTCGTTGCTGAGGACCCTGGCGACGGCCCATCTGATCGAGTCCCCCGCACCCGACCGGTACCTCTTCCACGACCTGTTGCGCGACTACGCGCGCGAGCGCGCCACGGCCGAGGAGCCCCCGCCGGAGCGGGCGGCGGCCGAGAAGCGCCTGTACGCCTCCTACCTCCGCACTGCCGAGACGGCGGGCGGCGTCCTCCCCTGGCAGTACCCCCAGCTCCCCCGGGACCCCGCCGGCCCGAACGACCCGGCCGGATCGCCCGGCGCCACCCCGGACGAGATCACCGCGGCCCGCAACCGGCTCGACTCGGAGCGGGCCAACCTGCTGGCGGCCGTGGAGCACACCGCCGACTCCGGCCCACGGCACATCGCCTGGCACCTGATGACCGCCCTCCTGCGCTACTGCTGGCTCGACCTGCCGCGCGGCGTCTGGCAGTCCGCCGCCCAGGCCGCACTGCGAGCGGCGGAGGCCGACGAGGACAAGCGCGGCCAAGCCGCCATGCACCGCAGCCTGGGCATCGCCCACTGGGACATGGGCCACCACCCCCAGGCCGTCGACCACCACACCCGTGTCCTGCGCCTGCACCGCGAGACCGGTAATCTGCTGGGCCAGGCCCTTGCCCTGGGCGGACTCGGTCTGGTGGACGCGGAGGCGGCCCGCCTCGACGACGCCCTCCGGCACTTCACCGAGGCGCTCGGGCTGGCCCGCGCGGCCGGACGCCTCGACGCCGAGGCACAAGCCCTGATCGGTCTCGGCCTTGCCTACCGGGACCGCGGCCGGCTGGAGCTGTCCGCCGGACACCTGGAGCAGGCGCTGCGCACGCTCCGCCGGGCCGGAGCAGGTGACGAGGCCCATCGGCTGCCCGCGCTCAGCGCGGTCTACTGGGAACAGGGCAGGCTGCGGGAGGCGGCCGGGGCACTGGGCGCGGCCGCCGCCGACGACAGCACCGTGGCAGACACCGGGGTGGTGCCCTCCGAACCGCGGAACGCCAATCCCACGACCCTCGACATCACGGCCAGGATCGCGCTGGACCTCGGCCGCCACGAACAGGCGCTGACCTACGCCGGACGCTCCCTCCGCCTCGCCGAGAACACCGGCCGGGATCGGCTGCTGGCGATCGCCCTCACCACACTCGCCGACGCCCGCCTGCGCACGGGCCACCCGGAGGAAGCCGCCCGCATCCACGAACGCGCCCTGTCCATCGCCCGCGAGGTGGGCAACCAGCGCACCGAGGCGGAAAGCCTGCTCGGCCTGGCCGAGGCCCACCGCGCACGACACCACCACCGCGAGGCCCTCACCCGCGCCCGCCAGGCGCTGGCCCTGGCACGCCGGGGCGGCTTCGACGTGGTCAAGGGCCGGACCCTGACCGAACTGGCCGCCATCCACACCGCCGAGGGGCGGCCGGCCGCGGCACACGCCAGAGCCCGCACGGCCCTCGCCCTCCACCGCCGCACGGGCCACCGCCTGGGCGAAGCCAGATCCCTGGCCGTCCTGGGCGAGGCCCTGCACGCCCTCGACGACCCCGAGGCCGACTCCGTCCGGCACCGGGCCCGGGCGATCTACGCGGACACCGGCGCGCACCCGCCCGAGGGCCTGTGAGACACGGGCGGAGCCCCACGACCGGCGTCGCGGTCGCGGAGCCCCGGGTCCGGTGCGCTGTCAGCGCCAGCTCACCGCGGTGAAGTTGGGGTTCTCCTGGCCTGGGTTGAGCGTCACCTTGGCCCCACCGCACCCGGTGCGGTCGTGGAACGAGTAGACCTCGGCGGTGTGGTTGACGACCGACTTCGCGATGATCGGGGTCTTGCCGCACACGGGCAGGTTCGCCGGGTTCACGTTCGACGGGGTTCCGCCGAAGTTCGGCTCCGGGAAGAAGCAGACGTTGTCGACAGGGCAGGCGGCCTTGGCCCGGGCCGCCGCGCTCTGCGCCGCGTCGTCGGGCGCGGCCTGGGCGCTGGGCGCGAGGCTGAGGGTCAGCAGGCCGGCGGTCGCGGCGGTCATCAGGGCACCGGTCCGAAGACGACGGTTCAGCACGATTCTCTCCTTCTGTGGCGTGCACTGTCACCAAGCACACGAATCTCGGCGCGGACTCACATGTCCTTTCCGCCTGTGACTCACGCCACATCGCTGTCCAGGGCGCCGTCCGTTGGCGCGAGTAGACGACGCAGCCGGCGCATGGCCCGCGTCCGGTACCGGGCCGCCGTCCCCCGCCCGATCCCCAGAACCCGGGCCGCCTGCTCAGTGGTGCATCCGTCCAGGTCGACGAGGATCACCACGCATGCCTGCCGGCGGGGCAGCTGGTCCAGCAGTCGCACGGCCTCGATCTCCGCGTTCCGCTTCTCCAGCCCGCCGTCCCAGGTGCCGCAGTGCGGTTCCCCCGACGGCACGGGCACGTGCCTCCGCTCTCGCCGCCACACGTCCCGGGTCGTACTCGCCAATGCGGAGAAGGCGTAGGCGGCCGGTTCCTTATGCTCCAGGAACCTCCTCGGCCGTGAGGCCAGTTTCAGATACACCTCGTGGACGACGTCCTCGCCCCCTTGCGCGGCCCCGCTGAGGGCGGCCGCGCGGGCGTACAGTTTGGGCAACAGCCCGCAGAACACCTCGTCGAACGACGTGCGGCGGGCTTCGGTCGATGACTCGCTCATTGATCCTGCAATCCCCGTGAGTACGTGCGGTGCATGTGCAGGGGGACTCTTCTCCGCGCGCGTGGAAGGGGGATTGAGGAAATGTTGAATGCCTACGGGACTACGGGACGGCCGGGAGATCGACCTCGGCGCGAACGGTCTTGCCGGGCTCGCGCCGCAGTACTTCCCACCGGTCGGCGAGCGCGTCGACGAGGAGGAGCCCCCGGCCGTGCTCGTCGAGAGGGCGCGGGGTACGCACCTCTCGCGGCCCGGGCGGGCGCGCTCCGGCCCGCGTGTCACAGACCTCGATCCGCACGCCCCCCGTGACGAGACCGAGCCGCAACTCGAAGTCCCGCCCTGGCACCCGCCCGTGCGTCACGGCGTTGGCGGCCAGCTCGGCGACGATCAGGACGACGGTCTCGGATGCGTCGGAGCCGTGGGGGATGCCCCAGCCGTGCAGCTGGTGAGCGGCCAGACGCCGGGCGAGACGGGCGCCGCGAGGGGTGGCACTGAAGCGCTGGCTGAACACACGTACGGTGACCGGCGGTTGGGGTGTCGTGGGGGTGGTCGGTGCTGTCATGCGCCCAATGTGGCGGGTGCCGGCCGGAGTTCTCCAGGTCGGCGCCGCGTACGCTGCGGCAGCGTACGCGGTGACGGACTGGACAGTACTGGTGACGTCCCGTAACCATGCTCCGGGAGGTGACCGACAGTGGTCGATGAACCGGAGTCGTCGGACAGTCTGCGGACGTTCGGGGCGGTGGTCCAGGGCTTGCGCGAGCACGCGGGGCTGAGCAGGGAGGAGTTCGGAGAGCTGGTGCGGTTCTCCAAACACACCGTGGCTTCGGTGGAGCTGGGGAGGCGGATGCCGGATCCGGAGTTCGTGACACGGGCTGAGGAGGCGTTGGGAATCGCCGGTGTCCTCCAGAAAGCCGCGGGGCGGTTGGAACGGCAGCCGGGGTTGGCCGCCTGGTTCCGCAGGTGGGCTTTGCTTGAACAGGTGGCGATCACCTTGTGCACGTACGAGTGCCGCATGATTCCTGGCCTGCTGCAGACAGAGCCGTACGCACGCCAATTGTTCGTCGATGAGCTGCCCCCGCTGGGCGACGAGCAGATCGAGGCTCAGTGGGCAGCACGTGCCGAACGGAAGCGGCTGTTGCGGGAACGCCCGAACACCGCGTTCAGCTTCATCCTCGAAGAGCACCTGCTCCTGCGGTGCACCGGTGGGGTGGAGGTCACCAGAGGGCTCATCGATCACGTACTGGAGATCGCCGAGTTACGCAACGTCGAGATCCAGGTCATGCCGTTGATGCAGCCATCACATGCGGGACTGCATGGTCCCCTGCAATTGCTGGAAACCCCGGAGAACCAATGGTTCGCCTATCTTGAAGGGCAGCAGAGCGGCCAGCTGGTCAGCGACCGGAAAGTAGTCAGCGTGCTCCAAAGGAGGCATGCCAGGATGCGAGCACAGGCTCTCTCCCTCTCAGAATCCGTGAGCCTGTTGCAGCGCTTGCGAGGAGACCTATGAGCACCGACGAACTGACGTGGTTCAAGTCGAGCTACAGCAGCAGCGGTTCTGGCGACTGCCTGGAGGTCGCCACCCGCCCCGACACCATCCACGTCCGAGACTCGAAGCACAGGCAGGGCCCCGAACTCCGCCTCTCCCCCACCGCCTGGTCCGCCTTCCTCACGCACGCCGGCAAGTAACTGTCGGGGCCGCCCGCTTCCCAGCCAGTGTCGTGCTTCCACGGCCTGCCTCAAGGGCGCTACGCGTCGCCTTCGGCGATGGCCCTGCGGGCCCCCCTTGCCCCAGGCCGTTCCAGCACGGGAGAGAAGCGAGCGAGCGGCCCGGAAAGGCGGGTGGCCAGGGCAGACGGCCCCTGAGGCCGGTTGTCCGGCCGCTCGGCGTGAGGGAGCGCGCGCTCGCGCCTCGCCGGCTCGGCTCAGCGGCTACCGGCGGGTGGGGTGGGCCCCAAAGCGCGAAAGTGGAGCACTTGGGACCAGAGGCGGAGGGCAAAGGCCGGGTGGAGAGCCCGGACGACGGCCCAAACGCTCCAAGTGCACACCCGGCACACGGCCCCACAGCCCCTCGTCACCGGCCGTCGGCCGCCGTATGGTCGCCCCGCCCACCGTTCACCGCTTAGCCCGCCCGGCGTGCTGGCGAGGCGCGAGCGCGCCCCTCACGCCGGTCAGCTACGCAGCCGACCGGAGGGGGCGACGCCCTTGGCCACCCGCTTCTCCCCCGGCTGCCCGCTCGCTTCTCTCCCGTGCTGGAGCGAGCCGAGTCAAGGGTCGGCCGGAGGCCGATCGCCGAAGGCGACGCGCGGCGCGCGCCCTTTACTCGGCTCGCGGAAGCACGACACTGACCACGAAGCGGGCGGCCCCACCAGCACCTCGCAAACCCCCTGTCCGACAAGGCACTTGACGGTTCATCACTTTGCCGAACGCACAGCTCTTCGACAGGCAGCCTCCCTAGGGTGCCGTGTCCATGACAGACACCCCCGAGACACACGAACCCAACCCCATCGGCCGCCGTACCGTGCTCCTGGCCACGGGTGCCACCGCAGCTGCCCTGGCCGTAGGCGCAGCCGCCTCCAGCACCCCGACCGCCGCCACCCCCGTGGCCGCCACCGCCGTCTGCACCCTCACGAAGGAGATGACCGAAGGCCCGTACTACCTCGACGGACAGTACGTCCGCTCCGACATCAGCGAGGACAAGACCGGCATCCCGCTGAAGCTGACGCTCACGGTCGTGGACGACGACACCTGCGCGCCCCTGAACAACGCGCTGGTGGAGATCTGGCACTGCGACGCCCTCGGCGAGTACTCCGGCTTCGTGGGCAACAACGGCCACGAGGAACCCGACAACGGCACGTTCCTGCGGGGCGGAGTCCTCACGAACGCCGGCGGCGTCGCGGCGATCACCACGGTCTACCCCGGCTGGTACCGGGGCCGCTGCGTCCACATCCACATCAAGGTCCACACGGACGTCACCCTGACCCCCGACGGCTCCTTCACCGGCGGCGAGGAACTCCACACCGGCCAGCTCTTCTTCAGCGAGACGATCACGACCAGGGTCGCGGCCCTCGCCGAGTACAAGGTCAACACCGTCCCCCGCACCACCCTGGCCCAGGACTCCATCTACGACGAGGGAGGCGCGGCTTCGGGGCTCCTCACGCTCACACCCTTGGGCGGCACGACCTCCGCCGGCTACGCAGGCACGCTGACACTGGGCGTCGAACAGGGCTGACGCCCCGACGCACGGCCCCGGGCCGAAGGGGGCGACAGCCCATCTGGCTACAGCCCTTCTGCCGGCCCGGGGCCACTCGTCACCGCCGTCCGCCGGGTTCCCAGGCACGCACCTCGATGTCCGCGTACCGGCCCTCCGCCAGCACCCCGCGCGCCGCCTCCGCACCCGGCGCCCGTACCAGCGCCGCCGTGCCCAGCCAGGCGTCGCCGTCGTCGGACAGGAGCGGGCCGTACGCGATCAGTTCGTCTCGTTCGGCGGGAACCTGAGGATCCGCCTCCGGGCTCGGGCCGAGGCCGAGCACGAGGTAGCGGTCGCCGGTCGCCAGGCCGCCGGGGAAGTCCCACATGGTCCGCCCCAGCAGATTCCGCCACCGCCGCAGCAGCACGTCCCGGTACACCCCGGCCTGGTGGTTGGGCTCGTCGAAGGCGAACGCCCGTGCGGCGGCGGAGTCCGGCAGATCGACGATGTGCACGCTGCCGGTCGGTGTCTCCCCGTCATCGGCGAAGGTCGGCCCACGGGCGATCAACTCGGCCTCGTAGCGGTCCATATAGGCCCAGTGCGCCTCCCCCAGTTCCTCACGCAGTCGCAAGGAGCCGACCCGGTCACGGTGGTAACAGAAGAACTCCATAAGAACCGACCCTTCCATCTCCACACCTGGCTACTCTCGTCTCTCCACTCATTCGTGACCGCAGATGGACGACGGGAGAGCAGCAGACCGTGCGCAGCGCCGCCGTAACACCCGAGGGCGACCGAATCCGCTGGGTCGAACTGCCGGGGCAGGAGCCACCGCGCGTCTACGTGCACGGACTGGGCGCCACCTCGCCGGCCTACTTCACGGAGGTCGCGGTCGATCCCCGCCTGGCCGGACGCCGGTCGCTGCTCCTGGACCTCCTGGGCCACGGCATCAGCGACCGCCCGACGCACTTCGCGTACACGCTGGAATCACACGCAGACGCGCTCGCCGGCGCGCTGAGGGCCGCGGATGTCTCGGCCGCCGAACTGATCGCCCACAGCATGGGCGGCTCCGTGGCCATCGTCCTGGCCGCCCGGCACCCCGGCCTGGTCTCCCGGCTGGTGCTGATCGACGCCAACCTCGATCCCGTCCCGCGGGTGCCCGGGGCATCCGGCAGCAGCGGTATCGCCTCCTACACCGAGGAGGAGTTCGCGCGGGGCGGGGGCTGGGAGGAGATCCGCGACCGGGCCGGGGCGCACTGGTGGTCCACCATGCGGCTGGCCGGCCGCGAGGCCCTGCACCGCAGCGCGTTCCACCTCACCCGTGGCACGGTCCCGACCATGCGTGAACTCCTGCTGGATCTGAAGATCCCCCGGACTTTCCTGCTCCCCGAGGCCGACGGTCCGCTCCCGGGCGCGGACGCCCTCACCGAGGCAGGTGTGTCCGTCGTCGAGATCCCCGACTGCGGCCACAACATCATGCTGGACAACCCGGAAGCCTTCGTGAAGGCGACCGCGGCGGCACTGGAAGAGCGGTAGAGAAGCAGTCGATGAAGTCGTTCCGACTGAAGACACGGTTCATCAAAGGCGCCGTCACCGTCGTCGCCGCCACCGCGGCCTGCCACTCCCTCATGTACGCCGGCTTCGCCGGAGCACGCGAAAGCGCGGCCGCGAACGAGGACGACATGTGGGCCGGCGCCTTCGAGTTCCTGTTCACCATGGCCGCTTCCTGGGCGCTCATGCCCCTTCTGCTGTGGGCCGGCATGCGGGTGCTGGGAGAGACCGGCAACGCCGTGCTCGTGCTCGTCGGCGGGCTGGTCTGGGCGGTGCTCTCCGGGTACTTCACCAACGACATCGACCGCGCGGGCGGGCACATGCCTGTGCCGGCCCTCGTCGCGTACGTCCTTGCCGGTACCGCGGTGTCCGGGGCCGGCAGCCCCGGACACAGCGGTTGACGCTCCCGCGCCGCCGTCAGGACTTCGCCGGGCACTCCTTCCACGCCAGGTGGTACACCGTGCTGATGTCCCCGTCCGTCGAGTCCATCGTCATGAAGCTGACCTTGTCGGCCGACTGGGTGCCGGCGTTGACCCGGATCTCGGTGTTGATGTTGAAGTTGCGCTGGACTCCACAGGGCGCGTAGACCAGTTGGGCCCAGTCCGTCTCGTCGGTGGCCTGCCAGTTGTCGTTGAGGGGGCCGCTGAAGGGGTGGTTCTTGTAGACCGTGCTGGGCGAGCCCTGGAAGTAGTACGAGGCCCGCTGGGTCGCGCTCGCGCCGCGCTGGAGGGCGGCGAAGCCCCGGTAGTCCGCGCTCGCGATGGCGTAGGTGAAGCCGCCGGGGACGTGGACCTTCAGGTTGAGCTGGCAGTTCCTGCGGAAGGCGGTCGGGTCGGAGTTCCCGCCCGCCTGGGCGAGGTAGTCGCTGTAGGTCACCGTGAAGGCGGTGTTGTCCTCGGAGACGGCGACCGCCGCCGTGCCCTGCGGACAGCCGGAGCCGTTCACCGTGGCGACCTGGATGATGATCTTGTCCGGGGGCGGGTCGTCGAACCCGGAGGCCCCGGAGGACGGGGATGTTGCGGGGAGTGCGCTGGTGAGGAGCGCGGCTACCGCGCCGCTCAGGAGCAGGCCACCGGCCATGGTTCTCCCATCCGTTCGTGGGGGGTGGATCGCGAAATGGACATGGGCATGTCAAGACGACAGCGCATGCACCCCCACCTGTGACCGTTCCATGAAGGAGCTGTGAAGGCCGGGGCGGTCGCATCGTACGCAGGGCGGGAAGGGGTGGCCAGAGCGGTCTCCGGCCATTCACAGTGGCGGGTTCACGCGTGTGGTCGGCGGGCGCATAAGGTGCGTTACCGATACGTCAGCCCCCAGGACACCCCGAGGACCCGATGAGGATCACCCACCGGCTCCCCCGCGCACGCGGCCCGTCACGGGTTCTCCCAGGCCGCCGGTTCCGCCGCCAGCCGCTCCACCTGCTCGGGCAGCGCGCCGGCCGCGAGGTCGGCGACCGTCACGCCCTCCAGGATCCTGCGCACATTGGCCCGCAGGGCGATCCACAGCGGCAGCAGCGGCTCGGCGGTACCGCTGTAGGCGAGGCCGGTCGGCCGCTCGCCGCGTACCGAGACGATCGGGCCGTCCACGGCCCGGATCACGTCCGCGACCGTGATCTCGCCGGCCTCGCGGGCCAGCCGGTAGCCACCGCCCCCGCCTCGGCGGCTGTCGACGACGCCGCCGCGCCGCAGATCGCCGAGAATGCCCTCGAGGAACTTGTGGGGGATGTCCTGCGCGGTGGCCACGGCCTCCGCCTTGACCGGGCCCTCCCCCTGCCGGACGGCCAGCTCCACGACCGCTCGTACCGCATAGTCCGCTCGTGCCGAGATCCTCATAGGACCATTGTCGCGGTCGGTCTGTAGACAATGACGCACCAGCACCACGCACGGCACGGCAGCACAACAGGAGGCGCTCCCTTGGAGCTCAGCAGGCGTACCTTCCACGCTCTCGCCGGCACGGCGGCGCTCGGCTTCGCGCTGACCGGCAGCGGGTCGCCGACCTCCGCCCACCCCGGACGGACCGCGCCCACGGGCCCGCCCCCACCGGTGCCGAGCGCGGACGGCGAGCGGCACAGCATCGGCTTCGACCGGTACTCGCTGCTGGTCGACGGCCGCCGCCTGGTGCTCTGGTCGGGCGAGATGCACCCGTTCCGGCTGCCGAGCCCGTCCCTGTGGCGGGATGTGCTGCAGAAGATGCGGGCCCATGGCTACAACGCCGTCAGCGTGTACGTCGCCTGGAACTACCATTCCGCCGCTCCCGGCCGGTACGACTTCACCGGGGTGCGCGATCTGGACCTGTTCCTGCGCATGGCCGCCGAGACCGGCCTGTACGTGATCCTGCGGCCCGGCCCGTACATCAACGCCGAGGTCGACGCCGGCGGCTTCCCCGGCTGGCTGACCGCCACCGAGGGCACGGCCAGGACCTCCGACCCGACGTATCTGAAGTACGTCGACGAGTGGCTGACCGCCGTCAACGCCATCGTCGCCAAGCGCCTGTTCACACGGGGTACGGGCACGGTCCTGCTGTACCAGATCGAGAACGAGTACGACGCCCACGTCGACGAGCCGGCCGGGCGCGCCTACATGTCGTACCTGTACGAGAAGGTCCGCGCCGACGGCATCGACGTGCCGCTGTTCCACAACGACAAGGGGCGGGGCGGCCACTGGGCGCCCGGGTCGTTCGGCACCGGCGGGGAGAAGGGGCGCTGGCTGTACGGGTTCGACGGGTATCCGGAGCCGGACGAAGTGCCGCCCGACTGGGGGCACTTCGGGACCGGCGGGGCGAAGGGCGGGGCGAGCGCCAGTCCGCGCACACCCGGGTTCGTGCCCGAGTTCGGCGGGGGCTGGTTCGACCCGTGGGGCGGCTCCTGGTTCGACGGCAAGGGGTACGCCGAGGCCCGCCGGACCCGGGACGCGGCGTACGAGCGGCGCTTCTATCTGACCAACCTCGCCAACGGCATCACGCTGCACAACGTCTACATGACGTTCGGCGGCACCTCCTGGGGCTGGCTGCCCGCCCCGGCCGTCTACACGTCGTACGACTACGGCGCCGCCTTCGACGAGGCCCGCAACGCCACCCCCAAGCTCGCCTCGATGCACCAGATCGGGCAGTCGGTGCGCCACCTGCCCGACCTCGCCAAGCTGAAGCGGGCGAAGGCCGTGCGCGCCACCGACAAGCGGGTCAAGGTCTACCCCCTGACCAACCCCGACACCGGCGCCCGCTTCTACGTCCTGCGCAACGACTCCGCCGAGGCGGTCTCGGTGACGCTGCCGGGCGCCGGGATCGACGTGCCGGTGATGGTCCCGGCGCGGGACGCCAAGCTGATCGCCGCCGGTCTGAGGCTCGGGAAGCGGACGCTGGTGCACTCCACCGTGCAGCCGATGCTGAGCCTGACGGCAGGGCGGCAGGACATCGCCGTGTTCGCGGGGCGGCGGGGCGATCTCGCGCAGGTCGTGCTGGAGTGCGTCGACGAGCCGACACCCATGCGGCTGGACGCGGAGCCCGCGTGGTCCTGGAACCTCAACAAGCTGAACATCACCGCTCCGCTCGGCGCCGGCGGGCTGAGCCGGGTGCGGGTCGAGGGCGACGGCGTGGACACGCCGATGCTGGTGCTGTTCGCCGACGACGCGACCGCCCTGCGGCTGTGGCCGTACGAGACACCGTCCGGCCGGCTCCTCGTCTACGGCCCTTCGCTGCTGCGGTCCGCCACCCTGCGCGGCTCGACGGTCCACCTCACCGGCGACACCGTCGGCGCGACCGGCCTGGAGGTGTGGGGGCCGCCGGGGATCACCCATGTGACGTGGAACGGGCGTGCGGTGCCCACGCGGATCAGCGCCTCCGGCAGCCTGCTGGCGCTGCGGCCGCTCCCCGGGGTGACCCGGCCGGCCCTGCCCGCGCTCGACAACTGGCGGCGGCGGACCGAGAACCCGGAGGCCGAGCCCGGTTTCGACGACTCCGGCTGGACGGCGGCCGACAGGACGACGTCCTTCAGTACGACGCCCGTCCCCGAGGGGCAGCCCGTGCTGTTCGCCGACGACTACGGCTTCCACTACGGCGACGTCTGGTACCGGGGCGAGTGGAGCGACGAGAACGGCGTCGAGTCCGTCTCCCTCGCCTACAGCACGGGCACGCAGGGCCTGCTCATGGCCTGGCTGGACGGCGAGCCGCTGGGCACGCACCGGATGCCCGTACCGGACAGGAGCCGGGCCCGGCAGGGGACGTGGACCGCGAAGGCCACCTTCGCCCTGCCCGAGGAGCTGCGGGAGAGGTTCCGTGCGGCGCGGGACGGGGAGCGCGACCGGCACGTGCTGTCCGTGCTCGTGCGGCCGATGCAGCACGACATGGACGGCAAGGCGCTCGACACGCACAAGGCGGCGCGCGGGCTGACCGCCGTCACCTTCGAGGGCGGCTCCCCCGAGGTGACGTGGCGGATCCAGGGCGCGGCCGCGCCCGATCCCGTGCGCGGGCCGATGAACAACGGCGGGCTGTACGGGGAGCGCGAGGGCTGGCATCTGCCCGAGCACGACGACCACGACGACCACGACGAAGGGGACTGGAAGGACGCCGAACTGCCCCGGGCCGACCGGCGGCAGGGCGTCACCTGGTACCGGACGGACTTCCGGCTGGACGTCGACCCGGGCGTCGACGCCTCGGTCGGGCTCGTCCTCGACGACGACCCGGGCCGGGCCTACCGCGTGCAGATCTTCCTCAACGGCTGGAACATGGGCCAGTACATCAACGACGTAGGGCCGCAGCACACCTTCGTGCTGCCGAACGGGATCCTCCGCACACGTGGGGCCAACACACTGGCGCTGGCGGTGCTGTCGGACGGCACCACACCTTCCGGGCCCGGGGACGTGCGGCTGACCCTGCTGGGCGCGGCGGCGGGAGGGGTGCCGGTCAAGCCGGTGTGACCGGATCGAGCCGTTCTCGTGCATTGCCTTCTCCGGCACGGTGGTTCACCGTGTTGCCGATTCAAGAGCTTTGACCGGGAGGGGAATCTCGTGCGAAGACGGCGTTTCATCAGCGGATTAGTGGGTGCCGGGGTGGGTCTGGGACTCGCCCCGGCCGCGATCGCCCGGGACACCGGCGAGCCCCGTGAGTGGCAGGCCGTGCCGGTGCCGGACGGCACCCCGGCCGCGCAGTTGCGGGACGTCGCGGCCGCCGGAGCCGGTCTCGCGTGGGCCGTGGGCGAGGAGGGCCGCAGCGGGGGCACCCTGGGCTCACCGCTCGCCCTGGCGTGGGACGGCACGGCATGGGCGCGCACCGGCCTCGGTCATCTGGCCTGGCGGGGATATCTGCACTCCGTCGCCGGTACGTGTGCCCGCTCGGCGTGGGCCGTCGGCACCGACACGGCCGGGGCCACGCACGTGCTGCGGTGGGACGGGCAGACCTGGCGGGAGACCGATTTCCCCGGGCGGGGGCAGTCCGGCACCTCCCTCACCGGCGTCGCGGTCGACCCCGGCGGCGGGGCCTGGTTCTCCGGACGCGACTCCGACGGCCGGCTGCTGCTGCACCGGGACGGCGGCACCTGGAGCTGGCTGCCCGCGCCCCCGAGCGCGACCGCCGCCACGCCTTCGGGCCTCCAGCTGACCCCGGCCGGTGACGTCTGGCTGTACGGCGTCGGGATCGTCGCCCGCTGGGACGGCTCGGCCTGGAGCGAACTGCCCGCCTACCAGGGCATCCGGGCGAGCATCACCGGGCTGCTGCCGGTGGCGGACGACGACCTGTGGCTCGTCGGCTACGACTACGGGGTGGGCGGCCCGCCCGGCAAACCCCCGGGTGTGCTGCTCCTGCGCGGGGACGGCGGCACCTGGGAGAGCGTCACCCGGCCGTTCGGCGTCGGCATGCTGAACGGGATCGTCGCCGACGCGCAGGGCCGGCCGGACCGGATCGCCGGCTGGGATTTCTGGGACCAGACCCGGGCCCACTACCTGCGGTGGGACGGCGGGGCGTGGGTGAGCGAGCGGGGGCCGGTGGCCACGACCCCCGTCGTCATGAACGCCCTTGCCTCCGTGCCGGGTTCGGCGGGCGGCTACTGGGCGGTCGGTACGACGTCGACCTCGGCGTCCTCGTCCGCCCTGCTGCGGATAGAACGCTGACCCGCCCGTCCGGTTGGCCGTCACGCCAGCCGGATCACGTTCCAGGACAGCGGCTCCAGGACGGTGCTCAGCGTGCCGTCCTGGAGGGCCGTGCCGTCGACGGTGTGCGGGGTCACCCGCTCGGGGTCGTCGAGGGTGTTGCGGGCGTCGGGGTCGGCGTCCGCGAGGGCGCTGTGCTCGACGACCGACGTCAGGCCGAGCCCGCTGAGGGCGACCTCCAGCGGCAGCGCCTCGGTGCGGCCGCGGTTGACGGCGAAGACGGTGACCGTGCCGTCCTCGGCGCGTACGGCGGTGGCGTGCAGCAGGTCGGCGTCGCCGTACTTCTTCGTCTCGTACATCGGTGAGTCGACGCGGACGTCGAGGACCTGGCCGCGGCCGTACCGGCTCGCCTGCGCGAACGGGAAGAACGTGGTCTGCCGCCAGGCCGGGCCGCCCGGCTCGGTCATGATCGGCGCGATGACGTTGACGAGCTGGGCGAGGCAGGCGACGGTGACGCGGTCGGCGTGCCGGAGCAGGGCGATGAGGAGCGAGCCGAAGACGACCGCGTCCATGACGCTGTAGTTGTCCTCCAGGAGGCGGGGGGCCTCGGCCCAGTCCCGCGCGCCGGAGTTCTCGATCTCGTGCCACCGCGAGATGTACCAGACGTTCCACTCGTCGAAGGAGAGGTTGATCTTCTTCTTCGACTTCAGCTTCGCGCCGATGTGGTCGGCGGTGGCGACCACGTTCTCGATGAAGGACTCCATGTCGACGGCGGAGGCCAGGAAGGAGTCGACGTCGCCGTTCTCGGGCTGGTAGTAGGCGTGCAGGGAGATGTGGTCGACGAGGTCGTACGTCTCCTCCAGGACCGTCGCCTCCCACTCGGCGAAGGTCGGCATGGACTGGCTGGAGGAGCCGCAGGCGACCAGTTCGACCCCGGGGTCCATCTGGCGCATGGCACGGGCCGTCTCGGCGGCGACCCGGCCGTACTCCTCGGCCGTCTTGTGGCCGGTCTGCCAGGGGCCGTCCATCTCGTTGCCGAGGCACCAGAGTCTGATGCCGAAGGGGTCCTTGTCACCGTGGGAGGCGCGGAGGTCGGACAGGGCGGTGCCCTCGGGGTGGTTGGCGTACTCCTGGAGTTCCAGGGCTTCGGCGACGCCGCGGGTGCCGAGGTTGATGGCCATCATGGGTTCGGCCTGGGGGCCGATCCTGCGGAGGAAGGCGATGTACTCGGAGAGGCCGAAGCGGTTGGTCTCGGTGGAGCGCCAGGCGAGGTCGAGGCGGCGGGGGCGGTCCTCGGCCGGGCCGACCGAGTCCTCCCACTTGTAGCCGGAGACGAAGTTGCCGCCGGGGTAGCGGACGGCCGTGACCCCGAGTTCCCTGACCAGCTCCAGGACGTCCTGGCGGATGCCTTCGGCGTCCGCGGTCGGGTGGCCCGGTTCGAAGATGCCGGTGTAGACGCAGCGGCCGAGGTGTTCCACGAAGCTGCCGAAGAGGCGGGGGTTCACCTCGCCGATGGTGAAGGCGGGGTCGAGGGTGAAGCGGGCGGTGTGCATGGTCGCCTTTCTCCAGGACTGCCGATTTCTCCGAGACAGCCGGCGTTCGGCATTTCGAATTATGCTCGTGACTTCGAACAGGACCGTAAATTCGGAGCGCCTACGCGTCAATGGGGCGGCCGGACTCTGGACACCGCTTTCTGTGCAGGAACGGTCGTTCCCCATTGAACAACGGGCGCCGGATCGCATGACGTGAACACATTCGGGCGCGTAGTCTCGGACCCGCTGCCAAGCCGTCGGCCGGCGGTGAGAAGGGGGAGCGATGGACATCGCGGCCGCGTTCAGGCGCTCGCGACGGGGTTCCGCCATGCGCGGCCTGGCCTCGGGGCTCGCCGCCGGGGTCCGGGCGAGGGAGCAGTCCCCCACCGACGTACGGTCGTTGTGCCGGGCACTGTGCGAGGAGATGAGCGCGCGGCGCGGAGGGCGGCCCGTCGAGCTGCGTTTCGAGCGTTTTCCCGACGAGATCGAAGTGACCGGGCTGTCGGTCGAGTTCCAGGACTTCGACCTCGTCATCGTCGAGGAGCGGGCCGAGGCCGTGCAGCAACTGGTCATCCTCGGGCATGAGTTGTGGCATCTGCACGCCGGGCACGGGCATCACCATGCCGCCGGTACGGCGGCGGTGCGGGCGCTGGAGGGGGAGCCCGGCTGGAATTCCGCGGCGCTGACGGTGGCCGCCCGCGACGGCTCGCGTGAGCGGGACGAGGCCGAGGCCGACGCGTTCGGGCACCGGCTGGCGGCGGCCTTCCGCTCCTTCGCGGACGGCCCTCCGCGCGACGCGGACGCCGCTCTCGATCCGGTGCGGCGGTCGATGGGCTACCGGGGACGCGGAGGCGGCGCGCGATGATCCACGCCCGGGACGTCCTCGACGGCTTCTCCGTCTCCTTCTGGCTGCCGATCGGGGCGCTGACCGTCGCCCTGGTCATCAAGCTGCCCAGCCTGGTGAAGATGTGGCGGGACCCGATGCTGCGCGCGGTCGGCGGGCTGCTGCTGTTCGCCTGTGCCGTGTTCGTCTTCGCCTCCCCGGCCGTCATCGGCTGGACCAACCGCGTCACCGGCGTGCCGAACATCGCGGCGCCGCTGGTGTACTCGCTGCTCACCGCGCTCTGCGCGTCCTGGCTGCTGCTGATCGTCGCCTGGCGCAACGGCCTGTCCGACCGCTCGGCCTCCACGCGCCGGGCCGCCCGCTGGGTCGTCTTCGCCTACGCGGGTGTGGTCGTCGCCCTGTGGGTGCTCTTCTGGCTCGCGGACGTCCCCGTGGAACGCCGCCAGGACCTGGACACGTACTACGCCAACACGCCCTTCATGCGCGAGGAGATCCTGCTCTACCTCCTCGCCCACACCGTGGCCTGCTCGATCACGGCCCGGCTGATCTGGAACTGGGTGCGCACCGACGGCCTCGACGCCTGGCTGCGCTGGGGCCTGAGGTTCCTCGGCGTCGGCTACGCGACGAACCTGCTCTTCGACGCCGCCAAACTCACCGCCGTCATCGCCCGGCTGACCGGCAACGACCTGGACTGGCTGAGCACCTACCTGGCCCCCTCGGCCGCGTGCCTCTCGGCCACCATGGTCGCGACCGGCTTCATCATTCCGCACGGCGGCCAGTACCTGCACGAACGGTGGCGCATCCGGCTCGCCCACCGGCGGTTGCGTCCCCTCTATCTGCTGCTGCGCACCGTCAACGGCGGCGGCGCCCCCTTCGCCCCGCGCGCCACCGGCGAACTGCGCCTGATCCGCCGCGAGACGTACATCCGCGACGTGCTCCTCCAGCTCTCCCGGCACCTCGACGAGGAGCTGCGGGAACGGTCGTACGACGCGGCCGTCGAGCTGGGCTTCGAGCCGGGCCGGGCGAAGGCGCTGGCCGCGGCCGTGACGATCCTGGACGCCGTGGCGGCGAGGGAACGTGACGCGCCCGGCGACGGCGCCGGCCCCGACACCACCTATCTGCTGCAGGAGATCCAGGCCGTGTCCCGCGCCCTGCGGCACCGCGACCACATCGAGGCGGTACGCTCCCGCGCGGCCGCCCCCGGGAGAGAGAACGCCCGCGCATGACTGACAGCTCCACCCCCGCCAGAACCGCCGTCGTCCTGGGGGGATCCCACTCCGGCATGCTCGCGGCACGCGCGCTGGCCGATGTCGCCGACCGGGTCGTCGTCGTGGAGCGCGACGCGCTGCCCGCCGCTCCCGGGCCCCGCAAGGGACTGCCGCAGGCACGGCACGCCCACATGCTCTGGTCGGGCGGGGTGCGGGCGATGGAGGAACTGCTGCCCGGGATCACCGGGGCGCTCAGGGAGGCCGGGGCGAACCGGCGGCCGGTCACGACGGACATGGTCGCCCTCGGCACCCGGGGCTGGTTCCGGCGCTGGCCCGAGTCCCACCACGTGATCCTGGCCGGCCGGGACCTGCTGGACGCGACGGTCCGCGCGCGGGTCCTGGCCGACGAGCGGATCGAGGTCGTCGAACGCGCGGAGGCGGTGGGCCTCACCGGCACCGGCACCGCGGTCACGGGCGTCCGGATCCGGCCCCACGACGGCCCCGAGCGGACCCTGGAGGCGGGCCTGGTCGTGGACGCCTCGGGCCGCGGCTCCCAGGCCGCGAACTGGCTGACCGCCCTCGGACTGCCCGCCGTCGAGCGACGCGAGGTGGACGCCGGCCTGGCCTACGCCAGCCGCCTCTACCTCGCCCCCGCGGCGGCCCGCGACGGCTTCCCCATCGTCAACGTCCAGCCCGACCGGCGGGAGGGCGGCCCCGGCCGGGCGGGGTTCCTGCTGCCCGTCGAGGAGGGCCGGTGGATCGTCACCGTGTGCGGCACGCGCGGCGGCGGGCCGTCCCCGGACAACGACGACTTCGTCCGCTTCGCCCGAGAGGACCTGCGGCACCCGCTGATCGGCGACCTGCTCGAACAGGCCGAGCCGCTGTCCGACGTGTCCTTCACCCGCAGCACCGTCAACCGCCGGCACTTCTACGAGCGGATGCCGGCCTGGCCCGAGAACTTCGCCGTCCTCGGCGACGCGCTCGCCGCGTTCAACCCGGTCTACGGGCACGGCCTGGCGGTCGCCGCGCAGAGCGCCCTGCTGCTGCGGGACACGGTACGGCGGCACGGCTGGGCCGCGCCCGGACTGTCCCGGCGGATCCAGAAGGCGGCCGCGCGCCCGGCCGGAGCGGCGTGGGACCTCGCCATCGGCCAGGACGTGTTCTACGCGGGCGCGACGGAGCAGGGCCCCACCCTCCGGGACCGGCTCGTGACCGCGTACGTGGACCGGCTGATGTACACGGCGACGGGCAACGGCCGTATCGCCCGCCGGGTGACCGATGTGACGTCGCTGGAGCGGGGGGCGGGGGTGCTGCTGACTCCGTCGGTGCTGCTGGCGGCGGCGGTGGGGCCGTTGAAGCCGGCGTTGACCGGTCCGCCGCTGACCGCGACGGAGCGGAAGGCCGCCGGGTTGGTCTAGGGACTGGTCGGGTGGGTGCGCAGCCCGGCGCTGCGGGGTGCCTCCCAGGCCCTTGAGGCACTGAGGGAGGCACGCATGCCCGCAGCTGGGTCTAGCCGGCGAACGCGGGCTGCGCCAGTCCCTTCCCCGCGCCCGGCACCACGAACACCGACCCCGCCGGCGCGGGCGGCTCCGTCAGGCCCACCCGGGCCGTCGTGATGTAGAGGTCGGTCAGCCCGGCCCCGCCGAACGCGCACGCCGTCACCAGCGGCACCGGCAGCTCGATCACCCGGTCCAGCTCGCCGTCGGGTGTGTAGCGCCGTACCGCCGAGCCCTGCCACAGCGCCACCCACACGCAACCGTCGGCGTCCACGGTCAGCCCGTCGGGAAAGCCCGCGCCGTCCTCGATCACGGCGAGGGTCCGGCGGCCGGACACCCGCCCGTCCGCGTAGTCGAAGACGTCGACCCGCCGGGTCGGGGAGTCGATGTAGTACAGGAGCCGCCCGTCGGGGCTCCACCCCGTGCCGTTGCTGACGGCCACGTCGTCCAGGACGACGTCGACCGTGCCGTCACCGGCGACACGGGACAGCGAGCCGCCGCCCGGTGCCTCGTCGTAGCGCATCGTGCCGGCCCAGAGCGTGCCGTCGGGTGCCACGGCGGCGTCGTTGGCGCGGCGGCCGGGCACGGGCTCGTGGTGCAGCCAGCGGAATCCGCCGCCGTCACCGTCGGGATCGAGGAGGCCGATCCCGTCACGCAGGTTCAGGACCAGTCCACCCCCCGCACGCGGCTTGGCCGCG
This sequence comes from Streptomyces sp. NPDC008137, assembly GCF_042957035.1. Classification (NCBI taxonomy): domain Bacteria; kingdom Bacillati; phylum Actinomycetota; class Actinomycetes; order Kitasatosporales; family Streptomycetaceae; genus Streptomyces; species Streptomyces sp. NPDC008137. The sequence goes on from NZ_JBIBHN010000001.1 coordinate 54,501, forward strand.
CCCACGTGCTGTTCGGTGCGGCGGACCGTGCGGCGGCCGGTGGCCGGGTCGTAGGTGTGCACCTTGCAGCCGAGGATGTCGATCCAGAGCAGACGCCCGGTCGCCGCGTCCCAGGTCGGGCCCTCGCCGAGTTCGGCCTCGGCCCGTACGGCGACCTCGTACGGCTTCGCCGTCATGCCACGCTCCGGTGGCCGAGGTGCTCCGACAGGTCGGCGGCGCCCTTCGCGGCGAGCTGCTCCAGCTCGGCGCGGCGCTCCTCGCTCCAGCGGATCATGGGCACGGAGATCGACAGGGCGGCGACGACCTGACCGGTGCGGTCGCGGACCGGCGCGGCCACGCAGCTCACGTCCGGGTTGGACTCGCGGCTCTCCACGGCGAGGCCCCGCTCGCGGATCTCGGCCAGGGCCTCGCGCAGGGCGGCCGGGTCGGTGATGCTGTTGGGGGTCATCGCGACCAGCGCGGCGTTGTCGGGGATCCGCGTGGCGAGTTCCTGCTCGGGAAGGGAGGCCAGCAGCATCTTGCCCACGGAGGTGCAGTGGGCGGGCAGCCGGCGACCGGCCGCCGACACCATCCGCACGGCGTGCGTGGAGTCGACCTTGGCGATGTAGATGACGTCCGTGTCCTCGAGGATCGCCACGTGTACGGTCTCGTCGCAGGTCTCGGCGACGGACCGGGCGACCAGCTGCCCCTCGGCGGCCAGGTCGAGCTGCTCGGCGTAACGGGCGCCGAGCTGATACGGCCGGACGCCGAGCCGGTAGCGTCCCGGCTGGCCGGGCACCTGGACGATGTACTTCCGGGCGGCGAGCGTGGTCACCAACTCGTGCACGGTGGTGCGCGGCAGCTGCAGCTTGCGCACGATGTCGGGGGCGGAGAGCGTCCCGTCCCCGTCGAGGAAGAGCTCGAGAATGTCGAGAGCCCGGGTCACGGCTGGTACGAGTCGTCCCACGACCGGCCCCTCCCTATGTGTCTCAGGCGCCTGTGTTCGAGATATCAACAGGCGATCGGCATGACGAACACAGGCTAGCCATAGAGGTTTGGCCGGGCAATGGGCAGAGGCAGAGCGGGCGTAAACCGACGGGCCCGCCACGGGCACGTCGGTGATCACCGGGTACGCCTGCGAAGGCTCACCGCCGCCCGCGCATCGCCCCCAGCTGCCCCCGCAGCCGCTGGGCCCGCAGTACCAGTTCCAGTTCGAAGCGGCGGTCGGGGTCGTCGATCTCGTCGCCCCAGAGTTCGCGGATCTGGCGCAGGCGGTAGCGGACCGTCTGGGGGTGGACGCCGAGGCGGGTCGCGACCTCCGGGGCTCCGCCCCTGGTCTCCAGCCAGGCCAGGAGTGTTTCCGCGAGGCGGCGGCCGTGGGTGGGGCCGCAGTGGGTCAGGGGGGCCAGGCAGCGGACGGCCAGGTCGTCGATCAGCTCCTCGGGCTGGAGGAGGACCAGCGCCTCGGTGTGCTCGGTGCAGTGGAGGACCTCACCGGAGGGGAGGAGATTCCGTTCCATCAGGCTGACCGCCGCCTCGGCCCAGCGCAGGGACTTCGCCGCCTCGGTGAGCGGGACCGGTGGGCCGATCGCGCCGGACCAGCCGGCCAGGGCGCGGTGCAGCAGCTCGGGGCGGCCCGCCGCGCCCGGGTCGGGCACGACCATGCGGGGCCGCTCGTACTCCATGTCGAGCAGCACGCCCTCGCCGACCGCGGGGGCCATGGCCTCCCGGGCGGGGCGCAGCAGGACGCCGACGGCGACCTTGGCCGGGAGGGGCCAGCCGATCCGGGCGGCGCGTTCCGTGAGGGCCTCGGAGGGGTCGCCGCGGTGGTGTTCGGCCAGCAGGAGTTCCATCAGGCGGCGCTGCAGGCGCAGGCGTTCGCCCGCCTGGCGGGCCGCGGCCTCGGCGTAGCCGCGTACGGACTGGTCGACGAGGCCGTCGAGGTACTCGTAGCCCGCGTCGACGAGTTCGTACATCGCCGGGGGCGGGATCTCCACGCGCTGGCCGATGTCGGCGAAACGGCGCCAGGCCAGGCGTACGCCCATGCGGTAGATGGCCTGGAGGGAGTCGAGGGAGCGGCCGCCCAGGCCCTCGCCGCGACCGAAGTCCTGGAAGACGCCGGGCGGGACGGTGGGCCGCCCCTCGGAGTGCTCCAGGTGCTGCACGAAGACCTCGATGGCGCGGCGGATGCCGACCAGGGCCATGGGCTCGCCCGAGTCGTCCACGACGAACGGCAGATGGGGGTACTCGCGCTGTATCTCGCGGAGGATCTCCTCGGCGAGTTCGGGCGCCTCGGCCATGGCGATCGCCGCGAACCTGCGCACCTGGAAGCGCGGTACGCCGTGCCAGGCCGAGCGTGCGGTGACGGTTCCGGTGCGGGCAGCCGTCACCGTCAACTCCCCCCGTCCGCTTGCTCGTACGTGATCAGGGGAGTGTTCGGCTGGTCGGGTGTGGCCTGGAGCAGCGCGACCACGCCCAGCGCGGCGCCCACGGCGAGGGCGGCGGCGAGCGCGACGGTCAGCGCGGCAGCGAGCAGTCTGGACATCGCAGGGTCAGCCTCTCTGTCCGGATTCGTCCGGCGTTCGTCCGGAGGTCGCCCCACCTGGCGTCCCGTCCCTGCCTGTCGCGCCCCAGTCTCGACAAGCATTGACACCCCGTCAAGAGCCGCCTACGGTTCCCGGCCCAACCGCATGCGCGCGCTTCGCCGCCGTGCCGGTCTTCTCGTACGTCGAGCCGTCCCAAGCCACTGGAGTGCCCGGATGCGCCGTACAACCTCTCCGTTTTCCCTGGTCCTGCTGGGTCTCGGCACGTTCCTGCTGGTGCTGGCGCCCCTGCTCGCCTGGTATGTGCAGCCGCGTGCCGCGGTGAATCCGATCGACATCGACACGACCGCCGTCTACACCGGCCGGGGCAGCGTCTTCGACACTGACCGGATCGAGACGGTTTCCGGCCGGAAGATCACCGTGACGCAGCGGGTCCGGGGCAATGTCGAGGACAGCGAACGCAGCGGCAACGCCGTCTGGGACGTGATCACCACCGTCGACACGGACAAGTCGCTGCCGGCCGCCGACCCGCACGACGCGCTGGACTACAAGCCGCACCGCTGGGTGATGGACCGGAAGACCAACCGGCCGGTGCACTGCTGCGGCGAGAAGCCGTACATCGAGGGCGAGGCCTATCTGAAGTTCCCCTTCGACGTGCAGAAACGCTCGTACCAGTGGTGGGACAACACCCTCGGCGACACGGTCGTGCTGCGCTACCGGGGCACCGCGAAGGTCCAGGGCTACACCGGCTACAAGTTCACCGGCTCGGTGCCGCCGACCAGGACCGGCACGCGGATGGTGCCCGGCAGCATCGTCGACCAGCCGGGCCGGCCGCAGGTGCTGGCCGAGGAGTGGTACTCCAACCACGGGTTCGAGCTGGTCGTGGACCAGGCGACGGGGCGCGTGATCTACGCGCAGACCGGCCCGAAGCGGACCCTGCGGGCGCCGGGCGGGAAGAAGGACGCGGCGGTGCTGCTGGACAGCCGGAAGGTCTCGTTCACGACCGCGACACAGAAGGAAGCGGTGCGGCAGGCGAAGCGGGACAGCGGCCAACTGCGGCTGGTGGGCGTGACGTTGCCGATCGGGGCGGCGGTGACCGGTTTTGTGCTCGCGGTGGTGGGTGGTGTTCTCGTGGCGCGTGGGCGGAAGGAGCCGGAGCAGCCCGTTCCGTCCGAAAAGCCGGACATGCCCCAGCCCACCCTCACGATGTGATGTGACGTCAGCTCTAACAAAGCCCGAAATTGTCACGCCGGTGAGTAGCCCTGGCGAACGTCCGGGCGAAAACTGTCCAACCCCACCCGAGCACATCCCGTCCACACTCCCCTCCCAGGAAGAGCTCAGGCCCCCCACAGGCCGGCTTCTTCCAGACTCCCCTTCCAGACTCCCCTTCCAGACTCCCCTTCGAGATTCCTCCTCCGGATTCCTCTTCCGGACAGAACCCCCACGTTTCCCACGCTGACTTCCGCACCCCGAGACGAGTTGGAGCACCCATGCCCCAGCACGTACCGTCCCCGCTGCGCGCCACCTCCAACGGCGCGCGGCGGGCCCTTCCGGCGCTCCCCCCACATCCGCGCCGGATCGTGTTCCTCGCCCATCGTGATCTGGACAACCCCTCCGCCGGCGGCTCCGAGCTGCTGGTCGACAAGCTCGCCGACGGGCTGACCCGGCTGGGCCACCAGGTGACCCTGCTGTGCGGAGGCCCCGCTGCCTTCCGTGACTACCGGGTCGTGTCGGCGGGCGGCCCGTACGGGCACTATCTGCGGGCCCGGTCCGCCTTCGCCCGCCAGATCGGCGACTGCGATCTGCTGGTCGAGGTGTGCAACGGCATGCCGTATCTGGCGCCGCTGTGGCATCGCGGTCCCACGCTGTGCCTGGTCAACCACGTCCATACGGATCTGTGGAAGATGCGCTTCGGCGGGCCGCTGGCCCCGGCGGCGCGGATCGGCCGAAGACTCGAGCACTGGGCGCTGACCGGTGCGCGGCAGGACGGCCTGATGGTCGCCGTGTCCTCCTCGACGGCCCACGCGCTGCGGGCGATCGGGGTCGAGCGGGACCGGATCCGGGTCGTGCACAACGGGGTCGAGGAGCCGGGGCCGCGAGCCGAGCGCTCGGCGGAACCGTTGTTCGTCGCCGTCGGGCGGCTCGTCGAGTACAAGCGGATCGATCTGCTGCTGCGGTTGTGGGAGCGGGTGCGGCCGGTGACCGGCGGGCGGTTGGTGATCGTCGGGGACGGGCCTGAGCGCGAACGGCTGGAGCGGCTGGCCGGGCCCGGTGTGGAGTTCACCGGGTATGTCTCCGAGGCCGAGAAGCACCGGCTCCTGTGCGCGGCCTGGTTGTTGCTGCATCCCTCCGCCGTGGAGGGGTGGGGGCTGGTCGTGACGGAGGCCGCGGCCCGGGAGACGCCGGCTGTCGCCTTCGATGTGCCCGGGCTCAAGGACTCCGTCGTGGACGGTGAGACCGGGGTGCTCGCGCGGGGTGAGTCCTCGTTCGCCGCGGCCTGGTGTGCGCTGGCCCTGGCCGGGCGGGAGCGGGAGTCGATGGGGAAGGCGGCTCGGGATCGGGCCGCGCGGTTTCGGTGGGATCGGACTGTGCGGCAGTTTGGGGTCGTTGCCGCGGAGGCGGTGAGGGGCTGGGGACCGTGACTCCACCCGTGCGCAGTTCCCCGCGCCCCTATGGAAACGACCCCTCGTTTCGAAGATCTCTTGCGCTGTTCCGTGCTTTCCTCCACGAACAGGACGATCCCGAACACTGCTACTCGCTCCTCGCCCGGGACGCCGTCGATCAGGTCGAGGCGTACGACGGGCCCGTCGCCGGGCGTACCGTCCTGGACATCGGCGGCGGCAGCGGGTACTTCACCGAGGAGTTCCGGCAGCGCGGTGCCCATGCCTATCTGTTCGAGCCGGACATGGCCGAGCTGGGCGAGAAGCCGCCCGACGGCACGGTCGTCGCCGACGGATACCTGCTGCCCCTGCGGGACGGCATCGCCGACGTCACCTTCTCCTCCAACGTGCTGGAGCACGTGGCCGATCCGGAGACCTTTCTCAGTGAGCTGGCCCGGGTGACGCGCCCGGGCGGGCTGATCTATGTGTCGTTCACCAACTGGCTGTCGCCGTGGGGCGGGCACGAGTGGGCGCCGTGGCACTACTTCGGTGCCGAGCGGGCCCGGGCCCGCTATCTGCGGCGGACCGGCCGGCCCGCCAAGCACACGCTCGGCGAGAACCTGTTCGCGGTGCACATCGGCTCCACCCTGCGGCAGGTGCGTGCCCGCGACGACGTCACGGTCGTCTCGGCGCGCTCCCGCTACTGGCCCTTCCTCGCGGAGACCGTCGTCAAGGCGCCCGGGATCCGCGAGTTCGCCACCTGGAACCTCCTCCTCATTCTGCGGCGGTGCCCTTCATGACAACCACGGTCCAGGCTCCTCCACCGGCGGCCGTCCCCACGACCGCGAGCGCGGCGGGTCCCCCCGAGGGCCCGCGGTCGCGGCGCTGGCTGCTGGGTTTCTGGGCCGTGGTGTTCGTGTTGTTCCTGGTGGTGCAACCCGGGCGGCAGACCTTCGACACCAAGCTGGGCGTCACCGTCGATCCGGGGCAGTTCCTCGCCGACCTGGGCCAGTTGTGGCACGACCGGGCCGGGTTCGGCGGGATCCAGGACCAGTACGTCGGCTATCTGTGGCCGATGCTGCCGTTCTACTGGCTGTGCGACCTCGTGCACCTGCCGGTGTGGCTGGCGGAGCGGCTGTGGCTGTCGGTCGTCGTGTCCGTCGCCTTCTGGGGTGCGTTGCGGCTGGCCGAGCGGCTGCGGGTGGGCAGTGGCACCTCCCGGCTGCTGGGGGCGGTGGCGTACGCGCTGTGGCCGGTGTTCACGACGGTCATCGGGTCGACGTCGGCCGCCGCGCTGCCCGGCGCTTTCCTGCCGTGGGTGCTGCTGCCGCTGACGAACGAGCGGTACGCCGCCCGGGTCGCCGCGCTGCGGTCCGCGCTGCTCGTGCCGTTCATGGGCGGGGTGAACGCCTCGGCGACCCTGGCCTCGCTGCTGCCGGTCGGGCTGTATCTGCTGTCCCGGCCGCCCGGCCCGCGGCAGCGCAAGCTGATCGCCTGGTGGACCCCGGCCGTGATCGTCGTGACGGCCTGGTGGTGGGTGCCGCTGCTGCTGCTCGGGGTCTACGGCGAGAACTTCCTCCCCTATATAGAGACTTCGCAGACGACCACGGACACCATGTCGGCGACCGAGGCGCTGCGCGGCGCCGGGAACTGGGTCGCCTACCTGCACTTCGGTGAGGCGTGGCTGCCCGCCGGGTGGGCCGTGGCCTCCTCGGTCGTCGTGATCGTGTGCTCGGCGCTGGCGGCCGGGCTGGGGCTCGCCGGACTCGCCCGGCGTGATGTGCCCGAGCGGCGGTGGCTCGTGCTGACCGTGCTGGTGGCGGTGCTGGTGCTGCTCGCCGGGTACGGCGGGGCGTTCGGGGCGCCGTTCCACGGGGTGGTGCAGGGCTGGCTGGACGGGTGGCTGTCACCGTTCCGGAACATCTACAAGTTCCAGGCGGGGATGGCGCTGGCGCTCGTCCTGGGCCTGGTCCACCTGGTGGGCGTGGCCGCCGAGCCGCGCGGGGCCCGCCAGGTGCGCGGCAGGCGTCTGGCCCCGCTGGTCGCGGCGGTGCTGATCCTGCCGGGGCTGCTGCTGCCGTATCTCAACGGATCGATCCTCAACCCGGGTTCCTTCCAGAAGCTGCCCACCTACTGGCAGGCCACGGCCGACTGGCTGGAGAAGTACTCCCCCGACTCCCGGGCCTTGGTCGTCCCGGCGACCGCGCACGGCATGTACACCTGGGGCTCCCCCATCGACCAGCCGCTCGACGTGCTCGCCGAGTCGCGCTGGGCGCAGCGCGACTACGTCCCGTTCGGCACGCCCGGCAACCGGCGTGCGATGGACGCCGTCGAGCAGGCGCTGCTGAGCGGAGGCGAAGTCCCCGGTCTCGCCGACTACTTGAGCCGGGCGGGGCTGTACTACGTCGTGGTACGGAACGATCTCGATCCCGACCAGATCGGCGCGGTGCCGACCGCGACGGTGAAGCGGACGCTGGAGCAGTCCGGGTACGAGCGGGTGACCGGGCTCGGCCCTGTGATGACCGGCGGGCGGATCGCGCAGGACGCCCCGCTCCAGGTCGAGGGGCTGTACGCGCGGCAGCGGGCGGTGGAGATCTACCGGCCGGCCGACGCGGACGTGGTCCGGCCCGGGCAGGCGGGGCTGGCCCCGGTCTCCGACACGGCCGTGGTGTCCGGCGGCCCGGAGGCGCTGCTGCCGCTGGCGTCCCGGCTGCGCGGGCGGGCGACCGTCCTGACGGGCGACAACCATCCCGGGCTCGGCACCCCCGCCGTGCAGGTGGTGGGCGACGGGATGCGGCGCGCCGACACCCGGTTCGGCCTGGTCAACGCCGGTACGTCGTACACGTACACCGAGGACGAGCGCAACGCGCCCGACGCCCAGCAGGACCCGGGCGAGAAGCCGCGGCAGATCCTGCCCGCCGAGGGAACCGACCACCAGACCGTGGCCGAACTGCGCGGCGCCGAGTCGGTGACGGCGTCCTCGTACGGCAACTGGCTCTTCCACCTGCCGCAGTACGACCCGGTGAACGCCTTCGACGGCAACCCGGACACCGCGTGGGCGGAGGGCGCGCCCGACACGCCGGACGGGCAGTGGCTGCGCGTCGGCTTCACCGGCCCCTACGACATGCCGTCCTCCTTCAAGGTCACGCCGTTGCCGCAGGAGAGCGTGCGCGCGGCGGCCACGAAGGTACGGGTGGAGACCGAGAAGGGCTCGAAGACCAGCTTCCTCCAGCCGAACGGCAAGACGCAGCGGATCAAGGCGCCCGAGGGCACGAGCCGGTGGATGAAGCTGACGATCGTGGACTCGGTGGAGCGCCGGGCCGGTCTGACGGGCGCGGGCTTCGCCGAGATCGACCTGCCGGACATCCAGGTGACCCGGCTGCTGAAACTGCCGGCCGACGCGGACAACGCCACCGCACCCGCGACCATGGTCTCCCTGCACCGCGCTTCCGACCCGACGGGCCTGTCCGCGACCGGCACGGAGGCCGGACTGCACCGCCGCTTCACGACACCGGCCGCCGGGACGTACGAGGTGAAGGCGAACGCGGTGCCGGTGCCGGGCGAGGAACTCGACCGGCTGCTCTACGAGGTGGCACCCGAGCAGCAGACCCGGATCGTGGCCACCGCCGACTCCACGGCGAGCCTCGGCGCGGGCCTGACGGCGCGCAACCTCACCGACGGCGACCTGACGACGGCGTGGATCGCGGGCGACCGGCCGACGATCCACCTGAGCTGGGAGGGCAAGCAGCCGGTCGGCGAGCTGGTGCTGGCCCCCGCGGGCGGCCTGTCCACCCGTGCCTCCCAGGTGCACATCAGCTCCCCCGACGGCGCGACGATCGCCGGGGTCGACGAGAACGGCTGGGTCCGCTTCCCGCCGATCACCACGGACCGGCTCGACATCACGGTCACCGAGACCGCCCCGCTGACCCTGCACAACCCGGTCGCCGACGAGGACCTGCGCCTCCCGGTGGGCCTGACGGAGGCGTACGTCCCGTCCCTCGACCAGTACCGCACCCCCCAGCCGGACGGCACCCGGAAGTTCTCCCTGCCGTGCGGCAAGGGCCCGGACGTGGCGCTGGACAGCGAGCTGTACCGGACGAGCGTGAAGGGGACGGTGCGGGATCTCGTGGAGCGGCGGGGCGTCGAGGTGACGCTCTGCCAGGAGGGCCGGGGCGACTCTGAGGTGCGGCTGCCCGCCGGCGAACACCGGCTGGAGGGCGGTGACGCCGGCCCGCTCGCCCTCACGGACGTGACCCTGACCCGCGGGACGATTCCCGAGGCGGCGGCGGCCGGGCGTGAGCTGGAGATACGGGACTGGCTGGGCGACCGGCGCGAGGTGACGGTCGGCTCCGGTGCCGCCTCGTACTTCACCACGTACGAGAACTTCAACGACGGCTGGAAGGCCACCCTGGACGGCAAGGAGCTGACCCCGGTACGGCTGGACGGCTGGCAGCAGGGCTGGCGGATCCCGGCCGGGGCGGGCGGCGCGGTCAAGCTGTCGTACGAACCGGCCACCACGTACGACGCCGGGCTGATCGGCAGCGGGGTCGGTATCGCGGTCCTGCTGGGCCTGGCGCTGTGGCGCCGCCGCGCTCCCAACCCGGACGCGCCGCAGCCGGTTCCGCCGCTGCCCGGTCTGTGGCTCGGCACGGTGGCGCTGACGCTGGTCGGAGTGGTGATCGCGGGCTGGTTCGCGCTGCTGGTCCCGGCTCTGGCGCTGCTGGCCTCGCGGCGGCACGCCCTGCTGGTGCCGATCGCGTTCGTGGCGTTGGCGGGGGCGGGGATCGTCGCCGCGTTCGGGGCCGGGGAGCCGGTGGGATCGGGTACGGGCGCGTTCGGCCACCTGGCTCAACTGCTGGCGTTGATCGGCCTGTTCGCGGGGCTCGTGAGCCTGCGCGAACCGGGGAAGGACGAGCCCGCATGACGGCACCGGTACGCATCCCGTTCCCGGTGGTGGACGAGGTGTCCCGGCACTGCCTCCAGGAGCAGGAACCGGAAACGGTCCACATCGAGGTCCACCTCCCCGGCCCCCTCGACGAACCCCGCCTGCGCAAGGCCTTCACGGAGGCCCTGCACCGGCACCCCCGGATCCTGATGCGGGAGGCGAGGGGGGCGTGGTACCGGCGGCGCTACGAGTGGGAGCTGACGGGCGAACCGGACACGGAGGTGGTGACCTTCACCCCGGCGGGGCCGCGGGCTCTGCGGGACGCCAGAACCAGGGCACTCGCAGAGGCACCACCCCTGTCGATGTCGCCGCCGATCCGGCTCGAGGTCGTGGGCTCGGTTCTCTTCCTCACCATCAACCACACCGCCCTGGACGGCCCCGCCTGCCTCCGCATACTCGCCACCGCCGCGGAGCTCTACGGCGGCAGGGACAACAACCCCGCCGCACCCCCGACCCGCCCCGCGGAGCCCGCACAAGAGCCCCCGGACACCCCGTCCACCTGGTCACCCCCCGCGCGTGTAGCGCAAGGAACCCCCGACCCGTCCCCCGGCAACGGCATGCTCGTCACCGAGCTGCCCCTCCCGCACCGCCCCAAAGGCTCCCCGTACACCGTCAACGACCAGCTCATGGTCACCACGGCCCTGACCATCGCCCACTGGAACCGGGAACACGGCGCCCGCCCCCGCCCCCTGCGCATCACCATGCCCGTGGACGACCGCCCCCGGGACACCACGATGCCCATCGGCAACGGCACCCGCCTGGTCGAAGTACCCTTCGCACCAGTGGAGTTGAAGGCGGAGATGCCCACCCTGCTCCGCCGGACCGCGGAGCGGACCCGCGCGTTGAAGGCCCTGCCCCGCCCCCAACTGGGCCACGGGGCCGCGCTCCTCACCGCCCCCTGGGCCCCGGTCGCCGCCCGCGCCGCCCTCACCCGCGGCCTGCGCAGGGCCGCCGCACCCTGGACGTCGACGACCCTGCTCAGCAACATCGGCCGTATCCCGTACCCGCTGGACTTCGGCGAGGAGGCGGGCCGCGCGCACGCGGTGTGGTTCTCGGCACCGGCCCGGATGCCGCGCGGCCTGACCGTCACCACCGCCTCCACGGCCGGCCGCCTCCACCTGGCCCTGCGCTGGTCCAGGGCCCTGCTCAGCCACGGCGACGGCGCCCACCTCCGCGACCTCTTCGAGCACTACCTGCACACCACGGAGGTCACCCCATGACACCGGCACCGACCACCACCGGACGACGCCCGCCCCGCGACCTGCGCGACTTCTACGAGAACCCGGCTGTCCCGGTCGCCTCCGGCACCCCCCGCAGTCTCCGCCAGGCCCGCATGCTGGCCCGGGCCCTCGGACCGGCCACGGACCGCCCTCGCACCGTCCTCGACATCGGCTGCGGCGACGGCACCGCCGCGGCCACCGCCGCGCCCCTCCTGCCCGGCCACCGCGTCATCGGCGTCGACTGGTCCCAGGACGCCCTCAGACGCGCCCGCTCCCGCATCCCGTACGCGGTCCGCGGCGAACTCACCGGCGGCGGGCTGCCGTTCGCCTCCGAGTCGGCCGACGCGGTGCTGTTCAGCGAGGTGATCGAGCACCTCGTCGATCCGGACGCCGCGCTCGACGAGATCCGCCGGATCCTGCGGCCCGGGGGCCATCTGATGCTGTCCACCCCGAACCTGGCCGCCTGGTACAACCGGGCCCTGCTGCTCGCCGGTGTGCAGCCGGTCTTCTCGGAGGTCAGCCTGCGCGGCATCCACGGCCGCCCGGGGAAAGAGGTCGTGGGACACCTGCGCCTCTACACCGCCCGCGCGCTCAGGGAGTTCGTCGCCGCGTCCGGATTCACGGTCGTAGGGCTCGAAGGCGCTCCCTTCCACGGCGTACCGCGCCCGCTGCGGCCGCTGGACCGGCTCGCCTGCGCCCGGCCGCGGCTGGCGTCGATCCTGCTGCTGCACGCCAGGAGGACGTAGCCGATGTGGTGGGGAGTGGCCGCGGCCCTGCTGGCGAACGTCCTGTACAGCACCGGATTCGTCCTGGAGAAACGCGCGCTCGCCGCACTCCCGGAAGTGACGATCCGGCAGCCCGCCCGGCTGCTGCGCCTGGTGCTCGGCAGCCCGCTGTGGATCGGCGGTTCGCTCTCGCTCGCGGCCGGGTTCGCCGCCCAGCTCGCCGTGTACCGGACGCTGCCGATCGCCGCCGCGCAGGGCATCTTCGTCTCCGGCCTGGTGCTGCTCGTACTGCTGTCGGCCCGGCTGCTCGGCGAGGAGACGACCGGCCGGGAGCGGTACGCGCTGGGCGCGATCCTGCTCGCGCTGCTGATGGTGGTGCTGTCCCTGCGCGAGGGCTCGGACTCCGTCAGCCAGGAGGCGCCCTACCCGCTGATCCTGCTGGTGTGCGTGCCGTCGCTGGCGGCCGGGATGTGGCTGTACGGCTCCGCCGAGCGGCGTGCCCGCAACCGGCACCGGCGCCCGACGACCGGCGTCGAGTACGGCGTGGCCGTCGGCCTGCTGTACGGCGTCAGCTCCCTGGCCATCAAGGGTGTGTCGAGCCATCTGACGACCAGCGGGATCGGCGGCGCGGTCCTGGACCTGCTGGCCTCCCCGTATCCGTATCTGCTGCTGTTCACCGGTGTGTTCGGCCTGGTGATGTCGCAGGCGGCGCTGCAGCGCTGCCGGGCCTCGCTGATCGTGCCGGTGTGCACGACCGTGACCTGTCTGTTCACGGCGGTGCTCGGCACGCTGTCGTTCGGCGAGGCCCTGCCGGACGATCCGCTGCGGCTCGCGCTGCGGGTGGCGGGCACGACCCTGGCCGTCGCCGTACTGCTGACCATGCCCAAACACGACTCCGCTCCCCAGGAGCCCGCCCCAGCCAAGGAGTTGGCATCCCCATGAAGCCCGACGACCCGCTGCTGAAGATCCTGGCGTGCCCGCTCGACAAGGGCCCGCTGCATCTGCTGGCCGAGGAGACCGAGCAGGAGGAGGCCCTGTACAACCCGCGGCTGCGCCGCCGTTATCCGATCCTCGACGGCATTCCGCAGCTGCTGCCGTCGTCCGGGGAGCAGGTGCCGGACGAGGAGCACGAGGAACTCCTCAAGAGGATGTCGCCGTGACCAGCCTGGCCGCCCGTGTCGCTCCCCTTCTGCCCACCCGGCTGGTGGCCGCGACGGCCCGGGCCCTGTATCCCCGTTTCGAACCGGAGCTGGCGCGGCTCGCCGAGCTGTGCCCGCCCGGGTGCCGTACGGCGGTGGATGTCGGCGGCTGGTACGGCCCCTGGACGCACCGGCTGTCCGGCCGCGCCGAGCGGGTCGTGACGATCGAGCCGGTGCCCCATCTGGCCCGGCTGCTGGCCGCCGCCGTCCCGCCGAACGTACGGGTGGTCCGTGCGGCGGCCTCGGACCGCCCGGGCCTCGCCCGTCTGTGGCTGCCGTCGGACGACTCGGGCGACCGGGGCGTGTCCTCGCTGGTCCGCCGCGACATCCACGGCCGGGCGCTGGACGTCCCCTGCGTCACGCTGGACGAACTGGGGCTGCGCGACGTCGGCTTCATCAAGATCGACGTGGACGGCAACGAGCCGGCGGTCCTGCGCGGGGCGACGGGTCTGCTGGCCCGCGACCGCCCGGCCCTGTTCGTGGAGCTGGAGTCCCGCATCCAGCCGATCGCCCCGGTGGTGACCTATCTGGCCCTGCTCGGCTACGAGGGCTGGGTGCTGCCGGGCGACACCTGGGTGCCGCTGGCCGAGTTTCCGCTGGAGGACCACCAGGCCGACGCCTCCTACGTCGTCTCCCACGGCCTGCTCCGCCGTGTCCTGCCGTCCCCGCTGCTCCGGGGCCCGCGCTACGTCAACTCGGTGCTGTTCCTGCCCGACGGCCGCCGCCCCGGCACGGCCCCGGTGGGCGACGATGGTTCCCATGCCCTCCGGAAAGCGCCCCGCTAGCCCCTTCACCCCGCTCGATTTCCAGCTGGTGCTGCTGCGCCGCATGGCCGACCACAATCCCGGCCAGGTGGAGGACGCCCGGCACGAGCTGGGAGTCTCCCTGGCGGACATGCGCGAGGCGAACAAGCGCTGGCAGGCGATGATCCGCTCCCCGCGCCCGGCCTTGTCCCGCTACCGCTCGGTCCTCGGCGCCCCGGAGTCCCGTACGTCCCGCCGCATCGGTGACCTCGACTGCGAGGCGTGGCTGTGGCCCGTCCCGCTCTGGCCCGATCTGCGCTTCGAGGTGCTCACCGCCCCGAACGGCGCCGTGTGGAACGAGTGGCTGGTCCGCGCGCCGGGCGCCGAGGGCCCCGAGCTGCGCACCCTCGACGATCTCGCACCCTGGTCCTGCACGGTGGACGAGGCGGCCCGTGCCTTCGCCCCGGCCCGTCCCCTGGAGGGTTCGGCGCCGACCCGGTGGGGGCTGGCGTTCCGGGCGCCTGACGCGGCGGGGGCGCGGTGGGAGGTCGTCGCGGAGTTCACGTGGGGGCTGTTGCAGCGGCTGGCCGTCACCGGCCGTCAGGACTGAGGGGCTCCGGGCCGGTTGAAGACGGGGAGGCGCTCTTCGCGGGCACGCACCGCCACGCGAGGGCCGCCGCGGCCAGATAGGCCAGTGCGCCGACGAACATGCTGGTCCGGATCCCGGTGCCGTAGTCGCCGGCCGAGGCGAGCAGGCTGCCGCCGAGTGCCACGCCGGTGGCGCTGCCGACCTGACGGGTGGTGTTGAACAGCGCGGAGGCGGCGCCCGAGTACGCCTCGGCGGCGGCGCCCATCACGGTGGCGGTCGAGCCGGTGAGGGCGAAGGACGTACCGAAACCGGCGGCCATCATCGGGAGCACCAGCAGCGCGTAGGCGGGGTCGGCGCCCGCCGCGGCCCAGCCGCCCAGCCCGAGTGCGGCCAGGAGCATGCCGGAGACCACCAGCGGACGGTCGCCGGTACGGCGGCTCAGCCGGCCGGACAGGACGGAGGCGAACATGGTCATCGCCACGGCCGGGAACAGCGCGAGCCCGGTGCCGAGGGCGCTGTAACCGCGCCCGTGCTGGAACTCCAGGCTGGCGGTGAACACCATGCCGTAGAAGCCGAAGTTGAACAGCAGGCCGATGACCGCTCCGCCGCTCATGGCGCGGGAGCGCAGCAGGCCCAGCGGCAGCACCGGGGAGCGGGCCAGCCGCTCGCGGAGCGCGAAGGCCGCGGCGGCCAGTACGGCCAGGCCGAGACCGGCGAGCACGGCCGGGTCGGACCAGCCGCGCCGTCCGGCCTCGTTGAGGGCCGCCGTCAGCAGCGCCACCGCCGCCACGACCGCGACCTGCGCCGGCCAGTCCAGTGCCCGGTCGGCGCGCCGGGGCGAGCGGCCGACGTGCCGCAGCGTCAGCGCCAGGCAGGCCGCGCCGACCGGCAGGTTGATGAGGAACACCCAGCGCCAGCCCGCCGTGGAGACGAGCAGCCCGCCCAGCAGCGGCCCGGCGGAGGCGGCGATGCCCGCCATCGAGCCCCACAGCCCGAAGGCCCGCGCGCGTACGGCCTTCTCCGGATAGGCCTGCTGGAGCAGGGCCAGGGAGCCGGGCACGATCAGCGCCGCCCCGAGCCCCTCCACCAGCCGGGCCACCACCAGGAACGGGGCGCTCGGCGCCAGCGCGCACGCGGCCGAGGACACGGTGAACACCGCCACGCCCGTGCAGAACACCCGCCGGTTGCCCAGCCGGTCCCCGAGCGCACCGCCCGTCAGCAGGAACCCGGCGAAGACCAGGGTGTACCCGTCGGTGATCCACTGGATACCGGTCAGCGAGGCCGACAGCTCCCGCCCGATCACCGGCACGGCGACGTTGATGACGGTCACGTCCAGGATCACCATGAAGTACCCGGCGCACACCGCCAGCAGCGGTGCCCAGGACCGTCGCTCGGAGGGCATGACCCTACAGGTACACCAAAAGCCTCACCGAGGGACGTATACCCCACGCGTCGCGATCAGCCGACGGCGTCGAGAACCGCCTCCACCACCCTCGGCACCGACTCCGGGTGCAGCCACAGGAACAGATTCGGCTCGATCAGCTCCAGTTCCATCACGCACGGCTCCCCGTCCGGCCCGGTGACGAGGTCCACGCGCGCGTACAGCAGCTCCTGATCGCCGGACAGGGGCACGGCGGCCAGGGCGCGCTCGGCGACAGCCAGTTCGGCGGGGGTCGGCTCCCAGGGCCGGAGATCCGGGTGGGCGATCTTGTCGGCGTCGTACGGGGTGCCCGGTGCCAGGACGGCGCCCTTGCGGCTGGCGTGCAGCAGCCGTCCGCCGTAGAACTGCAGGGCCCGCTCGCCATGGGTGTCGATGCCGGTCAGATAGGGCTGGAGCATGACGGTGAAGCCCTCGGCGTGCATCCGCTCGACCTGGCGCAGGGCGGCGTCCCGCTCCCCGGCCGGGTAGCGGGCGGCGTAGCGGGCACCGGCGCCGGAGGTGGGCTTCACGACGTACTCGTGGTCGCCGGGCAGGTCGACGGGGTCGCCGGGCGCGAAGTAGCGGGTGGGCACGGCGGGCACTCCGGCCTCCGCGAGCCGGCCCAGGTACCGCTTGTCGGCGTTCCAGCGCACGACGTCCACCGGGTTGGCGAGCCGCGTCGCCTTCGCGCACCGCTCGGCCCACGCCGTGAACTCCTCGGCCCGCCAGCTGTAGTCCCAGGTGGACCGGAGGACCACGAGGTCGAACCCGGCCCAGTCGACGTCGGGGTCGTCCCAGAAGACGACGGCGGTCTCGGCCCCGGCCTCCCGCAGCGCGTCCGCCAGCACGGGCAGGTCCCGGTCCTTGCTCACCTCGCCGGCGGGGTCGTAGGTGACGAGCGCGATGCGCGGGGTGCCGGCCACGGCGACTCCATTTTCGTACGGACGATCGAAATCCGGTCCGGCGCAGGCTAACAACCCTCGGAGGAACCGCGACACCCCGTTTGACCTTCACCTTTGGTGAAGCCCCAGCATCGGTGGCGGAACGGAACGAGCGCGAGGAGCGCGGGACCGCAGGGGGACGCATGGACATGCTGACGATCGGCGCGTTCGCGAAGGCCTGCCGGCTCTCGCCGAAGGCACTGCGCCTGTACGACGAGCTGGACCTGCTGCGGCCCGCCCGGGTCGACCCGGACTCGGGATACCGGTACTACGCGGTGACCCAGCTGGAGCAGGCCCGGCTGGTGGCATGGCTGCGGCGGCTGGGCATGCCGCTGGCCGAGATCCGCCGGGTGTGCCGCCTGTACGACCGCGACTCGACGGCCGCCGCCCTGGAGATCCGCGCCTACTGGGCACGGGTCGAAACGGAGACGGCGGTACGGCGGGACCTCGCCGCGTTCCTGGTCGATCACCTGACGACGGACTCGCGAGAGCCAGGAGAGGACACCACCATGCTGGAACTGCGTTACTCCGCCCACTCGGACACCGGACGCGTCCGCCCCGCCAACCAGGACACCGCGTACGCGGGCACCCGGCTGCTCGCCGTCGCCGACGGCTTCGGCCCGGCGGGCGCGCCCGCGAGCAGCGCCGCCGTGGCGGCACTGCGCTCCCTGGACACCGACGAGATCCCGGCCGGCGGGGTCCTCAACCTCCTGGAGGACGCGGTACGGGGCGCGGCCGAGGCCGTCCGGGACGTGGCCGACGGCGCCGACGGCATCGGCACGACCCTGACCGCCCTGCTGTGGACGGGCTCGCGGCTGGCCCTGGTGCACATCGGCGACTCCCGCGCCTATCTGCTGCGCGACGGCGAACTGTTCCTCATCACCCACGACCACACCGTCGTCCAGTCGATGATCGACGAGGGGCGCCTGACGGCCGAGGAGGCCGTCTCCCACCCGCAGCGCGCCTTCCTGCTGAAGGCCCTGACGGGCGACGGCGCCACGGCGCTCCCGGACCTCCGCCTGCACGACGCCCACCCGGGCGACCGCTATCTGCTGTGCTCCGACGGCCTGTCGAGTGTGGTCCCCGAGGACCGCGTACGCGACCTGCTGACCTCACCGGTCAGCCCCGAGGAGACGGTCAGGGCGCTGGTCGGCGCGGCGAACGAGGCCGGTGGCCCGGACAACGTCAGCTGTGTGGTGGCGGACGTGGTGGAGCGGCCGGCCGCCTGATCCCGGGCCGCTACTCCTCTTCCCCCGGCTCCCAGTCCAGCAGCCGCACCTTCGCCACCGTGCGGACGTGGCGGCGCATGGCCGACGCCGCCCGGCGGGGTTCCCCGTCGGCGATCGCGTCGAGGATGGCCTGGTGCTGGGAGAGGGAGCGGGAGGGGCGGCCGGGCTGGCGGAGGGACTCGGTGCGGCTCTCGGCGATCTGCTCGGCGATGGAGCGCATGAACTCGGCGAGCAGAGCGCTGTGGGCCGCCGCCGTCACGGCCGCGTGGAACAGGCGGTCGCCCTCCACGCCGTGACCGTCCGCCTCGATCTCCTCCGCCATGTGCGCGAGCGCCGAGCGCATCGCCGCCAGATCGTCCTGCGTGCGCCGCTCGGCGGCCAGTTCGGCGAGCTTCGTCTCCAGCGCCTCCCGGGCCTCCAGGACGTCCGGGAGGCGCCTGCGGCGTTCGACCATCCGCTCCACGGGCTCGGTGTCGAGACTGTCCCGCACGAGGTACGTACCGCCCCCGTGCCGGGCCTCCACCAGGCCTTGGACCTCCAGCACCACGATCGCCTGCTTCACCGAGGCCCGGCTCACCCCGAGCCGCTGGGCGAGATCTCGCTCGGGCGGCAGCCGGTCACCGGCGCGCAGCCCGCCCTCGGCGACGTACTGGCGCAGCCGCTCCAGCACCTGTTCGTAGAGGCGCTGTTTCGTCATGGGGCGCAGGGCGTCGGTCACGGAGTCCCCCTCTCGCCGGGAGCGTAACACCGGGCCTTGTCGCATTCGCCCGTCAGTGGCCGAGTGGCTGAACCAATTATCGCCCGCCCCCTTGACGGACGCCCGGGCCGCACCCACTCTTTCAGCCAACGCACCTCAAGTGGCTCAGCCACTCGGCCACTCACAGGTACTCCCAGCCGCTCCGGGGCCCAACGACGGGAGCCCGTATGTCCCCCGAACTCATATCGATCCTCGTCCTCGTCGTGGTGTTCGTCATCGCCACCACGCGTTCCGTCAACATGGGCGCGCTCGCCTTCGCGGCGGCCTTCGGGGTGGGCGGGCTCGTCGCCGACCTCGACGCGGACGGCATCTTCGCCGGGTTCCCCGGTGACCTGTTCGTCGTCCTGGTCGGCGTCACGTACCTCTTCGCGATCGCCCGCGCCAACGGCACCACCGACTGGCTGGTGCACGCCGCCGTACGGCTCGTGCGAGGGCGGGTGGCGCTCATCCCCTGGGTGATGTTCGCGCTGACGGGCGCGCTCACGGCGATCGGCGCGGTCAGCCCGGCCGCGGTCGCGATCGTCGCCCCGATCGCCCTGAGCTTCGCCACGCGCTACGGGATCAGCCCGCTCCTGATGGGCGCGATGGTCGTACACGGCGCCCAGGCCGGCGGCTTCTCCCCGATCAGCATCTACGGCTCGATCGTCAACGGCATCGTCGAACGCGAGAACCTCCCGGGCAACGAACTCGTCCTCTTCTTGGCATCGCTGGCGGCGAACCTGGTCATCGCCGGGGTGGTTTTCGTGGTGTGCGGCGGACTGAAGCTCGACTCGACCCCCGCTGCGGGCAGTCGTGCCGCTGGGGCGGCGCCCGTCCCACAGAGAGCGGCACCTCGCTCCGCCGAGCTGCGGACCGATCCGACCCCAGCCACGACCAAGCCGGGCCCGGAAACCACCAGCCTCACCCCGCCCCGCATAGCCACCCTGACCTCCCTCCTGGCCCTGGTGGTCGCAGTCCTGGTCTTCGACCTCGACGCAGGCCTCACCGCCATCACCCTCGCAGTGGTCCTCAGCACGCTGTGGCCCGAAGACAGCCGCAAGGCAGTGGGCGAGATCGCCTGGCCCACCGTCCTCCTCATCTGCGGCGTCCTCACCTACGTAGGCGTCCTCGACGAAATGGGCACCATCACCTGGGCCGGCGAGGGCGTAGGCGGGATCGGAGTCCCCCTGCTCGCCGCCCTCCTGCTCTGCTACATCGGCGCACTGGTCTCCGCCTTCGCCTCCTCCGTGGGAATCATGGGCGCACTGATCCCCCTCGCCGTCCCGTTCCTGGAACAGGGCGAGATCGGCGCGATCGGCATGGTCGCCGCACTCGCCGTGTCGGCGACCGTCGTGGACGTGAGCCCGTTCTCCACGAACGGCGCCCTGGTCCTGGCCGCCGCGCCGGACGTCGACCGCGAGCGTTTCTTCCGGCAGCTGATGGTGTACGGAGGAATTGTGGTGGCGGTGGTACCGGCGGCGGCGTGGCTGGTGATGGTCGTGCCCGGCTGGGGATAGCCGGCCGACGGCCCCATGGACGGACGGACAGCAAGAAAATAAGGAGATGTGACGCGTGACCTCTCTCTTCCCGGCCCTGACCAGCGGCCCTGCCGACGGGCCCGCCCTGCGGTTCGGTGAGCGCTCACTGACGTACACGGAACTCGCCGCCGCGGCCGGTGCGACGGCGGAACGCCTCGGGGGCGCCCGCCGGGTCGCCGTCTGGGCGACGCCCACGATGGAGACCGCCGTCGCGGTCGTCGCGGCCCTGCTGGCCGGCATCCCCGCCGTACCGCTCAACCCCAAGTCGGGCGAGAGGGAACTCGGCCACATCCTGTCGGACAGCGCCCCCGACCTGGTGCTCACGGCCCCGGAGGACCAACTCCCGTCTCCTGTAGGGGACCTGCCCCGCCTCGACGTCGATGTCGACGTACACGGCACCGGCCCCGCCCCCGCCGTCCCCGAGGAGCACGCCGACGAGTCCGACCCAGCCCTGATCGTCTACACCTCCGGCACCACCGGCCCGCCCAAGGGCGCCGTCATCCCCCGCCGGGCGATCGCGAGCACCCTGGACGCCCTGGCCGACGCCTGGCAGTGGAGCGGCGACGACGTCCTCGTCCACGGACTGCCGCTGTTCCACGTGCACGGCCTGGTCCTGGGCACGCTCGGCCCGCTGCGGCGCGGCGGGTCGGTCCGGCACCTGGGCCGGTTCAGCACCCAGGGCGTGGCCCGCGAGCTGGCCGGCGGCGCGACCATGCTGTTCGGCGTGCCGACGATGTACCACCGGATCGCGGAGGCGGTGACCAGTGACCCGGATCTGGTGAAGGCGCTGACGGGGGCGCGGCTGCTGGTCTCCGGTTCGGCCGCGCTGCCCGTACACGACCACGGGCGGATCGCGACGGCGACCGGGCGGCGGGTGATCGAGCGGTACGGCATGACGGAGACGCTGATGAACACCAGCGTCCGTGCCGACGGCGAGGCCCGCCCGGGCACGGTCGGTGTGCCGCTGCCGGGCGTGGAGCTGCGGCTGGTCGAGGAGGACGGCTCGGAGGTCACCGCGTACGACGCGGAAACGGTAGGCGAGATCCAGGTGCGCGGGCCGAACCTGTTCACCGAGTACCTCAACCGGCCCGACGCCACCGCCGCCGCCTTCACCGCCGACGGCTGGTTCCGCACCGGCGACATGGCGGTGCGCGACCCCGACGGCTATGTGCGGATCGTCGGCCGCAAGGCCACCGACCTGATCAAGAGCGGCGGGTACAAGATCGGGGCCGGTGAGATCGAGAACGCGCTCCTCGAACACCCCGGGGTGCGGGAGGCCGCGGTCACCGGGGAGCCGGACCCCGACCTGGGCGAGCGGATCGTGGCGTGGATCGTGCCCGCTGATCCCCAGTCCCCGCCCGGCCTGGCCGAGTTGGCCGATCATGTGGCCCAGCGCCTTGCCCCGCACAAGCGCCCACGCGTCGTCCACCACCTGAACGCGCTGCCCCGCAACGACATGGGGAAGATCATGAAGCGGGCGCTGACCCATGAGTGACCGGCATTCCGCTCGCGAGATCGTCTCCCTCGTCGCCGACGACTCCACCTTCGCCGAACTCCCGGTATCCATAAGGGACCCCAGGCCGGACGGCCCGCTCGCCTGGCCGGGCTACGACGCCTCCCGTGCCCGTGCCGCCGAACGCACCGGCGAGCAGGAGTCCGTGGTCTGCGGCACCGCCCGGATCGGCGGCGCCCGGGCCGTGCTGATCGCGTTCGAGTTCGGCTTCCTCGGCGGCTCCCTGGGGCAGCGCACCGGGGACCGGCTGGAGGCGGCGTACGTGTACGCCCGTGAGCACCGTCTCCCGGTCGTGCCGCTGGTCGCCACCGGCGGCAGCCGGATGCAGGAGGGCATGCTCGCGCTGACCCAGCTCCAGCGGGTGGCCCGGCAGTCGGCGCTCACCAGGGAGGCCGGGCTGGCCCAGGTCGCCGTGGTGCGCGACCCGACGACCGGGGGCGGCTGGGCCACCCTCGGCGCGGGCGCGGACGTGGTCCTCGCGCTGCCCGGGGCGCAGGTCGGCTTCGCCGGGTCCCGGGTGCGGCCGGCGGACGCGGACCCTGGCGCGTACACGGCCGAGGCGCAGCTCGCGGCGGGGGCGGTGGACGCGGTCGTACGGCCGGAGGAACTGCGCGAGGCGCTGGGGCGGTGGCTGCCGCTGCTGACGTCCCCGTCCGGCACGCCCGCACCACCGCCGGAACCGCTCGGCGACAGCGCGGGCCTGCCCGGCACGGGCTGGGACGCCGTACGACGGGCCCGCTCGCCCCGGCGTCCGCGCGCCGCCGCCTATCTGGACGCCTACTTCACCCACCGGGTCGCGATCAGCGGCGACCGCTGCGGCGGCACCGACCCGGACGGGATGCTGTGCGGGTTCGGCGAGCACCAGGGCCGCACGGTCGCGTACGCCGCGCAGACCGGGACCGCCACCCGCCCCGCCGGCTACCGCACCGCCGCCCGGCTGATCCGGCTCGCGGACCGGCTCGGCATCCCGGTGCTGACCCTCGTCGACACCCCGGGCGCCGCCAACGACGCGGAGGCGGAGCGGCAGGGCGCGGGCGCGGCGATCGCCGACCTGTTCGTGGCGTTGGCGGGCGCCCGTACGCCGGTGACGACGCTGGTGATCGGCGAGGGCGGCTCCGGCGGCGCGCTGGCCCTGGCCGCGCCCGGCAACACCTGGGCCACGGCGGACAGTTACTTCTCGGTGATCGCCCCGGAGCTGGCGGCGGCCATCCTCAAGCGGCCGCCGCGCGAGGTGGAGCCGACGGCGGACCAGCTCCGCATCCGGCCGCAGGACCTGGTGGAGCTGGGGGTGATCCGCGGGACGGTGGGTCCGTAGGCGCGCGGTGGGTCCGTGAGTCCGGTGGGCCCCACAACCCTACACATCTGAACAGAATTCCTGACTCAGAGGACTAGCAGGCGCCGAACCCCCCGTTCGGCGGCACCCCACCCGGCCCCCTTGGAAAGGCGGCCCCGGTCCCTCCCGCGCACGATGCGAGGGAGGCCCGCCGTCTGGCGGCCCTCCACGGTCTGTGCTCTCGGGAGGACCTGCCATGACCGCCAGTCTGGAGCAGTTGCGCCGCTGCCACTTCGCCGTCGACCTGGGGGCGGCCCGTACCCGCGTCTACGTCAAGGGCGCCGGGCTCGTCGTCGACCAGCCGTCCGCCGCCGCCGTGAACACCCGTACCGGCGCCCTGATCGCGGTCGGCGAGCTCGCCGAGAAGATGACGGGCCGTACGCCGCACTACATCCGGGTGGTGCGGCCGGTCTCCGGCGGCACGGTCGTGGACATCGAGATGGCGCAGCGCATGCTGCGGCACCTGCTCGGCGACAAGATGCGCCGCGGTCTGCGCCGCAAGCCGATCCTGCGCGCCGCGGCCTGCACCCCGCACGACGCCGACCCGCTGGCCCAGCGCGCCGCGATCGAGACCCTGGTCGGTCTCGGGGCCCGTCGTGTGGAACTGGTCGACACGCTGATCGCCGCCGCCGTCGGCTGCGGACTGCCCGTGGAGCAGCCCGAGGCCACGATGATCATGGTGTGCGGGGCGGCTGCCACCCAGGTGGCCGTGCTGTCGCTCGGCGCGATCGTCACCGCCGAGCGCATCCCGGTGGGCGGCGAGGCCGTCGACCACGCGATCGTGCAGCACCTGCGCCACGAGCACGAGCTGATGCTGCCGAGCCAGTCCGTACGGCCGTTGCAGCTGGCCCTGTCCGGCAACGGCCTCACCCCGCACGGCCCGGCCTCGACGGAGATCCACGGGCGGGACGTCGCCACGGGCCTGGCCCGTTCGGTCACGGTCGACACAGCCGCCGTGCGGGACGCCATCCAGACGCCGCTCACCGCCATCCTCGACGGCATCGGCAAGGTGCTCCGGGACTGCCCGCCCGACCTGGTCGCCGACCTCGCCGACCGGGGGATCATGATGGTCGGCGGCAGCGCCCTGCTGCCGGGCCTCGACGAGATGCTGCGCGAGGCGACCGGGATGCCCGTGCGCATCGCCGAGCGACCGGACGTGTGCGCCGTACAGGGCCTCGGCGCCATGCTGGAGGGCAAGATCGAGCCGCTGGCGCTGGATCCGCTGGGGGCCTGAGCCGCCCCGGGGCGCTCAGCGGACGAACCAGCAGCGCACGGTCGTACCGCCGTCGCTCCGGTGCACCCGCACCAGGTCGGCGATCAGGTTGACCAGCAGGATGCCGCGCCCCCCGCGCTGGTCTCGGGGGACGGGCCGGCGCCCGGCCAGGACGTCCGAGAGCCGTCCCTCGTCGCGCACCTCGCAGACCACGTACCCGTCCTCGGCCCACATCCGCAGCACACCCGAACCACCGCCGTGCACCACGCTGTTCGTGGTGAGCTCGGCCGTGGCGAGGGCCAGGTCGTCCAGCTTGACGCCGGTGAGCCCGAGCCGCGTCGCCTCACCGACGGCCACGTGCCGGGCCGGGGAGAGCGAGTCGGAGTCGAAGGGGAACGTCAGCGCGTCCGCCACGGGCGGCAGCGGCTCGTTGTAGCGGTCGACGACGGCCCAGGGCGCGTACGCCTCGCTGCTCTCCTCCGTCCGGGAGCCGGAGGGGATGACGGTGGGGTGGGTGGCGTACGCGTCGGCGAGGACGTGCTCGGGGAGCCCCTGGACGTCGTACGGACACAGGATGGTCGCCGTACGGCCCCGGAAGGCCGCGTTGATGAGCGCCTCGTGCTGGGCACAGGCCGGGTACTCGGTGGCGGAGCGCCCGGCCCAGACGGGCTCGCCGATGATCCGCACGCGGCGGCCGGACGGCTGGGCGTCGGCGAACGCGCGCAGCACGCCCGGGATGATCCGGCCCGGGTTGCGCCCGGCCTCCCGCATGTCCAGGAACTTCACGGCGCCCGCGGCCTCGCCCAGGGCGTCCCGGATCAGCGTGAGGTTCTTGCCGGGCACCGCCACCGCCACGGGCTCGCCGGCCGCCAGGCCGTCGCGCACGAAGGGCACGGTGACGTCGAGGTACTCCTGCTCGTCCCGGTAGAAGAGCGCGGGGTGGACGAAGGGGTCGAGGGGCCCGAAGGGCTCGGTCGTGACAGCGGTCATGACGTCGCCACCTCGATTCCCTCCTGGTCGGGCCAGAGCAGATCCAGTGTCCGCCGCAGGGCCGGCGGCGGGCGGCGCACGACGATCCGGCGGCCGTCCCGGAGCTGCCCCGCCGCGGCCGCGAGCGCACCGGCGCCCGCGACGTCTACGAACGTCACGTCGGACAGCTCCAGGTAGTACACGTCCTCATCCTCGCGAACGGCCTGCTCCAGTACGCCTTCCCAGATCTCGCGGGTCGTCAGGCCGACTTCTCCCGCCGCCCGGACCCCCTGCCGCCCGGCCAGCGGAAACACCGCCAGGCCCGGTACGCGGGGTCCGGCGGCCGGCACCTGGTATCGAGTGTTCAAGCTCTCTCCCCACGCCGGTGGCCAAAGCGCTCGTACCCGCCCGGGAAAATCTCATGCCCCGGAACCGGGTGTAGTACGCCGTAAGGCGGGCAGGCGCACGTCACACCGACGTCCACCGGGGGGCGACGTGATCGTTGCACAGTCCGGCTGGGACCGATGACGACCGACGAGGACCGACAGGGCGGTGACATGAAGTCAGCGGCATCACCACACCTCACAGGAGGGCTGAACACCCTGGTCATCAGTGGCCGCGTCGACGCGGAACGTGCCGAGCTCACTCCGCGCGGTGAGCTCGTTCACGGCTGCGCGGACGTCCTGGCCAGAACCCTGGCCGAGCTGCCGGCCACGATCACCCGGGTCGACCTGGACATGGGGCGCGTGCACTTCATGGACTCGGCCGGACTCCAGTTCCTGGACGTCCTGAGCGACTACGGCCGGGGCCGGGCGACGACGGTCACCACCACGAACTGGAACGGCCAGCCGCGCCGGATCCTGGAGCTGGCGGGCCTGGACACCACCGACCCGCTGCGCCCCGCGCCCCACGCCCCCGCCCCGGCCGCCTCCTCGGCGGTCGCCCTGGAGCGCGCAGAGCGCCTGCACCTCCTCCAGTCGGAGGTCGAGCAGCTCCGCCAGGCCATCGCCTCCCGCCCGGTCATCGACCAGGCCCGCGGCATCCTCATGGCCACCCACGGCTGCACCTCCGACCAGGCCTGGCACATCCTCCGGGAGACGTCCCAGCTCTCCAACACCAAGCTCCGCGACGTGGCCGCCGCGGTCACGGCCAGCGCGGAATCCGACGGCCCGCCCCCGCCCCCCGAACTCCGCACGGCCCTGAACAAGGCGCTCGCCCGCCGCCACCACGGCTGATCCGCCAGGACCGGGCCCGCTCGGAGCGACGACCAGGTCACCGGCCCCGTCCCCCGTCGGACCGGCCGGCCACCGACCCCTTGGACAGCGGGCACTACCCGGCGCCCCTCCCTTCTGCACCGCGGCAACCCACTTGATCAGCGCAATACCTGGACGAATCGCTCTCGTTGTCAGCGATGTGCCTCCCGCGACCCCAGCCCCGGCAGACCCGCGCACGACCACCGCTCGGGCGGTGATCGGCGACGACCCGGCGCTGCGGGCGGCCTACCGGCTGTGCCGGCTCCGGACCAGGCGGCAGGACCCCGCGGAGTACGCCCTGATCCAGCTGGTGCCCGCCCCGCTGCGCCCGGCGCTGCACGCCCTGTGGGCGGCCGCCAACGCCCTCGACGACCTGGGCGACGACCGCACCGCCCCCGCCGCCGAACGGGCCGTCCGGGTCGAGGAGTGGATCGCCGCCCTGCACCGCGAACTGCCCACCGGCACCAGCCCGGACCCCGTCCGCCACGCCCTCGTGCACACCGCGGTCCGCTGGCGCCTGGACCTGTCCGAACTGCACGCCGCCATGACACAGGTGCGGGACGACACCCGGGGCAGGCACTTCACCGACTGGACCGAGTGGCGCACCTGGGGCCGGGACAACCTGCTGCCCTGGTTCGGCCAGGTCCGCACGGTCTTCGACCGGGCCGGCGTACCCGTGGCGCTCCGGCTGGACACCCGGGAGACGTACGAGGAGTTCCTCGACGGCGTGCGGCTCACGGACATCCTCACCGACCTGGCCGCCGACCTCGCCCAGGGCGACCTCCTCGTACCCGGTGAGGCGCTGGACAGCCACCCCGGGTCCGCCGCCGACCTGGCGCACCGCCGCTGGAGCCCCGCCGTGTCCGCCCTGATCACGCACCTGACCGGCCTGGCCCGCCAGTGGGTGACCCAGGAGGGCCTCATCAGCCGCGGCATGCACCCCGGCCCCGCCACCGTCCTGCACACGATGGCGGCCCTGCTGCGCGCCCAGCTCGACGCCATCGACACCGCGGGACCGGCCCTCCTCCAGGCCCCGCCCCGCCCCGCTCCCCTCACCCGCGCCCGCATCCTCGCCCCGGCCCGGGCCCGCGCCACCCTGGCCTGGAGCCTGACCCCGCTGACGGTGCCGCCCGCGCACCAGCCCGTCCACGGCGGACGCCCCGTCCTCAGCCGCCCGGCCCACACCGCGGCCTTCCGCTCCCCGCCACCCCACCCCAGCGGCGAGCGGCCACCGGAGATCCCGCCCGCCCACCTGCCCGCCCACGTCGCCGTCATCATGGACGGCAACGGCCGCTGGGCCCAGCAGCGAGGCCTCCCCCGCCACGAGGGTCACCGCGCCGGCGCCGGCGCCGTCCGCGACGTGGTGCACGGCGCCCTGGACATCGGCCTACGACACCTGACTCTCTACACCTTCTCCACCGAGAACTGGCACCGCGACGCCGAAGAGGTCGACGCGATCCTCGACCTCCTGCGCCGCGAACTGACCGACGACCCCTTCCGCGACCTCGACGTCCGGCTGGGCTGGCACGGTCGCGCCGGCCGCCTGCCGCCCGACCTGGTCGACCTCCTCCACCTCAGGGAACGCACCACCCGCACCCGCACGGGCCTGACGCTGACGATGTGCATCGACTACGGCGGCCGGGACGAGCTCACCCGAGCGGCGGCCGCCCTGGCCCGCCGCAGCCGGGCCGGCCGGCTGGACCCGGACCTGATCACCGAGGACGACTTCGCCCGGCACCTGCCCCGCCCGGACCTGCCGGACGTGGACCTGCTCTGGCGCACGGGCGGCGAACACCGCGTCTCCAACTTCCTGCCCTGGCACACGGCCTACGCCGAACTGCACTTCACCCCCGGCCTCTGGCCCGACACCGACCGCCGCGACCTCTGGCAGGCCGTCACCTCCTACACTCGCCGCCAGCGCCGCCACGGCACGACTCCGGCCACGACGGGCCCGCCGGAATAGACGCCCGAGCCGGACTCCGTGAGTACCGGTCAACCTGCCTTCGCGAGGTTCAGGTCGCCCGGACGGACGTGGCTGCCAGGCTGGCGAGGAGTCCGAGGCGTTCCTCGGAGGTCGTGCCCGGTTCGGCGGTGTAGAGGCTCAGGTCGTGCACGGCCCGGGGAGACACGGGCAGGTCCAGGGACTGGTAGGTCAGGTCCAGGAGGCCGACCTCGGGGTGCTGCAGCCGTTTGGTGCCCTCGTGGCGGATGCGGACGTCGTGTGCGGCCCACATGGTGCGGAAGTCGGGACTGGCCGTGGACAGTTCACCGATGAGTTCGCGCAGCGCCCGGTCATGTGGTTCACGCCCGGCCTCGGCACGCAGCAGCGCGACGGTGGCGGCGGCGCCGGAGTCCCAGTCGACGAAGAAGTCCTTGGAGTCCGGGTCGAGGAAGTGATAGCGGGCGAAGTTGGCGCGGCCGCGCGTGTCGGTGGTGGGGCTGTCGAACATCGGCGCGTGCAGGGCCCTCGCCAGCGGGTTGGTGGCGACGACGTCCAGACGGCCGTTGCGTACGAAGGCAGCGGACATCGCGACGGAGTCCAGCAGCCACTGGATGCGGGGCGGGACCTCGACGTCCCTGCGTCGGGACGGCGTGCGCCGGGCGGGCCGGGCGGCGCGAGCCAGGTCGAACAGGTAGGTGCGTTCGTCGTCGTCCAACTGCAGTGCCTGGGCGACCGCGGTCAGTACGTCCTCGGAGACGCCACTGATGTGACCCTTCTCCAGGCGGGTGTACCACTCGGTGCTCACCCCTGCGAGCACGGCGACCTCCTCACGCCTGAGCCCCGGGACCCGGCGCCGGGCGCTGGTCGGCAGCCCGGCCCGCTCCGGGGTGATCTTGGCGCGTCGGCTGGCGAGAAAGTCCCGGATCTCCGTGCGGTGGTCACTGGTGTGGTCGGCCATGCGTTCCACGGTAGCCACCGCGGGGTGCGGAGGGAGGTCGAGCTTGTACCCCCCATAAACGCGACCTTCTCCGCCCGCGGGAGGGCGGGTTCCGTGGGTTCCGCACACCGAAAAGCACCCACGGAGTTGATGCATGAGTACGCGAGGAGCAACCCTCCGCGCCCCCGCCGAGACCGCACGGGCTGAGAACCCCCGGCCTTCGTCCGCCCGGCTGCCGCTCGTCGTCCACGTGCTCGCACTCGGCACGTTCCTGATGGGCACCACCGAGTTCGTCGTGGCCGGCCTGCTGCCCGAGATCGCGGGCGATCTGCGGGTCGGCGTCGCCCGGACCGGACTGCTGATCACCGTCTTCGCCGTCGGGATGATCGTCGGCGCGCCGCTGATGGCGATGCTGACGCTGCGGCTGCCCAAGCGGCTGACCCTGGTGCTCGCCCTGGGCGTCTTCGCCGCCGGGCACGTCGTCGTGGCCCTCGGCTCCGGCTTCACCCTGCTGCTGGCGGCGCGCTTCCTGACCGCGATCGCCACCGGCGCGTTCTGGGCCGTGGCCAACGTGGCCGCCGCGCACGCCGCGGGCCCGGCCGCCCGTTCCCGAGCCCTCGGGATCGTCGGCGCCGGAGCCATGCTCGCCAACGTCGTCGGCGTGCCGCTGGGCGCGTTCGCCGGACAGCTCATGGGCTGGCGGGGACCGTTCTGGGCCCTCGCCGCCGCCTCCGCCGCGGCCATCGCGCTGATCGCGCGCACCGTCCCCCACGACGGCGGCGACCGGCGGACGGTGTCGGTCCGCTCGGAGCTGACCGCCCTGCGCTCCGGCCGCCTGTGGATGGTCCTGGCCGCCTGCGCCACCACGACCGGCGGCGTCCTGGCCGCGTACTCCTACATCGCACCGCTGCTGACCGACCGGACCGGTCTGGCCGCAGGACTGGTGCCGCTGGTCCTCGTCGGCTTCGGCCTCGGAGCCCTCGGGGGCTCGATCATCGGTGGCCGCCTGGGCGACCGCCGTCCGCACGCGGTGACCGTCATCGCGGCCGCGGGCGCCGCCCTCCTGCTGCCGGCGCTCGTCCTGCTGGCCGGCTCCGCCCCCGCCACGGTCGTCCTGGTCGTGCTGCTGGGCTTCTTCGGCCTCGGCGCCAACCCGGTCCTGATGGCCCTGGCCGTCCGCTATGCCGGCCAGGCACCCACCCTGGCCTCCGCCCTGACCGTGTCGGCGTTCAACCTCGGCACCGCCGTCGGCTCCTGGGCCGCCGGACTCACCCTCGACTCCGGCCTCGGATCCACCGGCCCCGCCGTCGTCGGCACCGCCATCGCCGCCCTCACCCTGATCCCCACCACCGCCATCGCGCTCACCAGGAGCGACTGATCCACACCGCCCCCGACACCCACCACTCGGAAGGTTCTGCGTCGATGCGCACGGGGTACCCCCTGGCCCGTCAGCCGTGGCGGAACGAGAACGGGAGTGAAGATGGGCGGAGCCGCTGCAGGAGCGCAGCGCGAACAGGCGGCATCCCAGGACTGGCCGGACCGGGTGCGGCGGTGGTTCGGCCGGGCGGGTTCGGACGGGCACGAGCGGCACACCCTGGCCCTCATCGGCAAGTGCACCCTCGCGGCCACCGTCGCCTGGGTGATCGCACGCGATGTGATGGCCGCGCAGTCACCGGCGTTCGCGCCGTTCTCCGCGGTGCTGATCATGCAGGTCACCGTCTACCAGTCGCTGGTGCAGGCCTTGCGCTACGTCGGCGCGGTCGCCGTGGGCGTGGGGCTGCAGGGTGTGCTGGGCCTGCTGGCCGGCCCCCGCCTGCTCACGTTCGTGCTGGTGACCCTGGCGGCCCTGGCCATCGGACGGTGGCGGCCGCTGGGCTCCCAGGGCTCCCAGGTCGCCACCGCGGCGTTCTTCTCCTTCTCCACCTACGTCGCGGCCACCAGCGACGCCCAGCGCTGGTCCCAGCTCGGGCAGATCATCGTGCTCGTGCTCATCGGCTGCGGCGTCGGCGTCGTGGTGAACACGCTGGTGCTGCCTCCCCTGCGCTACCGCAGCGCCGAGTACGGCATCCACACCCTCGCCCACTCGCTGTGCGACCTGGTCGGCGACATGTACCCGGCGCTGCGTGAGGGGAAGCTGGAGGAGGAACACACCCGGCACTGGCGCCGGCGCGCCTCCCATCTGACACCGATCGTGCAGCAGGCCCAGTCCTCGGTGCACACCGCCTGGGAGAGCACCCTCTACAACCCCCTGCGCCTACGGCGCCGTCACCGCCACCGCACCTCCTTCGACGGCTACCAGGCCGTCGTCGACGCCCTGGAACGCGTCACCCACCAGGTGGCCTCCATGACCCGCAGCCTCGACCAGTGGCACGCCGACGCCGACTCCAGCCCGGACTACGTCGACTTCGCCCGCTCCTACGGCGACTTCCTGGCCTCGCTCGCCGATATCGCCGAGTTGCTCAGCCAGGTCGACGAAGAGCGTCTGCGAGACCAGGCGGACCAGCTCTGCGAGGCCGCCGCCAAGGCTCAGCGGTGCCGCGACCGGCTGGAGGAGGAGGCCCGCGCCGGCTCCCTCCCGCTCAGCGACCCCGCCCAGCCATACGGCATCCTCATGGCCGAGGCGTCACGGCTGACGGACGAGTTCCAGCACACCTGCGACGTGCTCAAGCACGGCGTGGACGAAGCCCGCACCCCGACCGCCGCGGCAGGGAGCGAGCAGGGCTGAGCGCGGTGATCCAGGAGGGGAAACTGTGCGTTCGGCGCTGATATGGCTCGTACGGCTGTGCTCGCTCGCGGCGTGGGTCGCGGCCGCCGTGGCCTGTGTGTGGCTGCTGGGGGCCACCGCCATGGCCCGGCCCTGGCACCAGCCCTTCGTGTGGGGCGCCGTCGCCGTGGGATGTGCGGTGACGCGGGTGGTGGCGCTGTGGGTGCTGCGCGGTGAGCCCAAGGCCGACGGGTTCACGGACGAGTTCTGGGTCAGGCTGCGCACCGGTGCCCTCTGGGCACTGGTCGCGTTCTCCTCCGCTGTGCTCGCCGCCGCCCTGCTGACCTCGTCCAACGCGGGCGGGAAGCTCGACGCCCTGCGCGACGCGGGAGCGGAGGTGAGCACCGCGACGGTCATGGAACGGCAGTCGACAAGGGAGGAGTTGAGCGACGGTGTCGTGAAGGGATACGCGTCCCGGCTCGTGGTCTCCGTGCCGGGCGGTGCCGAACGGCTCACCGTACGCGGCGCCTATACCTACGAGAAGCCGGGCAAGGGCACCGAGGTCGACGTCCTGTGGGCCCGGTCCGACCCCGGTCTGGGCGGTTACGTCAACGAGAGCAAGGACCTGCCCACGCTCGCCGGGAACCGCTGGAAGGCCTTCCAGGACGACGAGTTGGGCACGGGCTCCTTGATCGCCTTCATCGTCGTCGCACTCATCGGCACGGTCCTGACTCCTGTGTTCACCTTCGTGCCCGACGCCGACGGCCTTCAGGAGGTGGCCTGGTCGGCGCCGTTCCAGACGGCGCGCACCGCGCTGGCCGTGCTGGTGTTCTGGGGCTGGAGTCCCCTGATGCTGGGGAGCCAGCCGAGCGTGCCGCAGACGCTCGTCGCCGTCGGCGGCTTCTGCCTGATCCTGCTGGGGTACGTGCTCACGTCGCTGCGCGGCTTCGACTGACCTGACCGTCCGCCGAGGCGCTCGTCGGCCCTGACGTAAGCCGTACGAGGGAGCCTGCGGCGGGTTACTGCGGCATTCGTGCGGCGAACGCAATTGCGCGAGTAATGTCGCAATCCGATTGCCGCAGGTCACGACGATTCTGCTGGAGTGGGGCGGGTGGGACTCGAACCCACGGCCGACGGATTATGAGTCCGCTGCTCTAACCGGCTGAGCTACCGCCCCATAGCGGCGTGTCGCGTACATGTGTGCGCGCCGTCTGCCGCAGCATAGCCGCTCATACGATCTCCTGCTTCGGCTGGGCGGCTTCGCACGGCCTTCGTGACCATGAGGACCGCGACGGGCTCCGCGCGGTTCCCAGGACATCGGAACAGGCATGAAAAAGGACCCCTGAGTGGGGTCCTCGTTCATCATGCTCCCCCGACTGGACTCGAACCAGTAACCTGCCGGTTAACAGCCGGCTGCTCTGCCAATTGAGCTACGGAGGACCGAGCTCCCCGGACTGGACTCGAACCAGTAACCTGCCGGTTAACAGCCGGCTGCTCTGCCAATTGAGCTACCGAGGAATGCCTCGTTGCATCGAACGTACCTACCTGGGTATCCGCCAGGGGGCGCTCGCTCGCTGCGACACATACATTAGCGCAAGCAGGGGGGTGCTCCGCCAATCGGTACCCCGCGGGGCGCCGACTCTGCATCTGAGACCTACGCAAGGGAAGGGTGGCCGCCATGCGTTACCGGCTCACGTTCGTCGCCGGAGTCGTCCTGGGTTACGTGCTGGGCACGCGGGCCGGACGCGAGCGCTACGAGCAGCTGAAGAAGACGGCCCAGCAGTTCGCTCAGAACCCCGCCGTCCGCAACACCGCCGAGTCGGCGGCCCACCAGGGCCGTGAGTTCGCGGGCAAGGCGTACCACGTGGTGAGCGACAAGGTCGGGGACCGGGTCCCCGAGTCGGTGGCCGACCGGGTCCGCCACCTCCGCGACCGCGCCACCCACAACGGCGGCGAGGACGACTGGGGCACGAGCAATACGTGACAGTTCTGCTGTGGCGCCGGGCGGGGTCATGCCCTCAGAGGCACGGGGCTGTACCGATGTGCGGCTCCGCCGGGTGGGCGCGACCAGCCACAACGCGCCCGCACACAGTCTCGGCGACACACCCCCACGGCGCCCACGGCCCAACCCAAGCGGAGCGTGCGGCAGAATTTTGGCCATGGGGATAGTCGCCGGGTTGGACAGTTCACCCGATTTCACTCGTATCGTCGTCTGTGACACGGACTCCGGAGCCGTGCTCAGGCAGGGATATGCGCAGCATCCGGTGGAGAGCCCCGAGGGCGGCGGCCGGCCGTCCGACGTCGATCCGCAGGCCTGGCTGCTGTCCCTGGGCGAGGCGGCGGGCGGCGGGCTCCTCGAAGGTGTGCAGGCCATCGGCGTGTCGGCACAGCAGAACGCCGTCGTGCCACTGGACGCGCAGGGCAACACCGTGCGTCCCGCGATGGTCGGCGGCGACAAGCGGACGCAGGTCGCGGCGGCCGATCTGGTCGACGCGCTCGGCGGGCGCGAGGCGTGGGCGCAGGCCGTGGGCTGTGTGCCGCAGGCCGCGCAGCCGGTGACGAAGCTGCGCTGGCTGGCCCGGACGGAACCCGAGAACGCGCAGCGCACCGCGATCCTCCTGCAGGCGCACGACTGGCTGGTGTGGCAGCTGCTGGGCCGGCCGGTCAGGAGAACCACCGACCGGGGCGGAGCGTCCGGTACCGGGTACTGGTCGGCGGCGACCGGCGGCTACCGGACCGATCTCGTCGAGCTCGCGCTCGGGCAGCAGGCGATGCTGCCGGAGGTGATCGGCCCGGCGGACGCGGCGGGCCGGACGCCGGAGGGGCTGCTGATCTCCGTCGGGACCGGCGAGACCATGGCGGCGGCGTTCGGGCTGGGCATCGGCCTCGGGGACGCGGTCGTGTCGCTGGGCGCGTCCGGGTCCGTGATGGCCGTACACCCCGAGGCGCTGGTCGACGGATCCGGGATGATCACCGCGCTGGCCGACGCGACCGGCATGCACCTGCCGGTCGTCACCACGCTGAACGCCGTACGGACGCTGCGCGGTACCGCCGAGCTGCTCGGGCTGCCCGATCTGGAGAGCCTGTCCGACCTGGCGATGAAGTCGACGCCGGGGTCGCACGGGCTGGTGCTGCTGCCCTATCTGGAGGGTGAGCGGACGCCGAACCTGCCGCACACCGCCGGCACGCTGGCGGGGCTGAGGCGGGAGTCGATGAAGGCGGAGCATCTGGCGCGGGCGGCGTTCGAGGGCATGCTGTGCGGGCTCGCGGACGCGCTGGACGTGCTGCGCGGCCGGGGCGTGGAGGTGCGGCGGGTCTTCCTGCTCGGGTCGGCCGCCGAACTGCCCGCCGTGCAGGCGGCCGCGCCCTCGCTGTTCGGGACGCAGGTCGTGGTGCCGCAGCCCGCCGACTACGCCGCGATCGGCGCCGCCCGCCAGGCCGCCTGGGCGCTCGGCGTGTCGCAGGGCTCGCTCGACGCGCGGACCCCGCCGACCTGGCAGGGCGCGGTCGCACAGGTGCTGGAGCCCGGGGAGGAACTGGCCGTGGGCCAGGCGGTGCGGCAGCAGTTCGTCGCGGTGCGGGAGCAGACACATCCCGGGGCGCTGCGGTAGTCGGCAGCCGGCCCGGTAGGCCCTGTTGGGTTAATTCGGTTGAGGTAACGCGGGTGGAGTGTTCGACGATAGGGGCCAGGGGCAACCAACCGGCCCTGTCGCCCACTCCGAGAGAAGCAGCGTGCTCATACGACTTCTGCGGACCTATCTCAGGCCCTACAAGAAACCCATAGCCCTGCTGGTGCTGCTGCAGTTCCTGCAGACCTGCGCCACGCTCTACCTGCCCACGCTGAACGCGGACATCATCGACCAGGGTGTCGTGAACGGCGACACCGGCTACATCGTGGGCTACGGCGGCCTGATGATCGGCATCTCGCTGGTCCAGGTCGTGTGCAACATCGGTGCCGTGTACTACGGCGCCCGTACGGCCTCGGCGCTCGGGCGGGACGTGCGGGCGTCCGTGTTCGACCGGGTGCAGTCGTTCTCCTCGCGTGAGCTGGGGCACTTCGGGGCGCCGTCGCTGATCACCCGTACGACGAACGACGTCCAGCAGGTGCAGATGCTGGCGCTGATGACGTTCACGCTGCTGGTGTCGGCGCCGATCATGTGCGTGGGCGGCATCGTGCTGGCACTCGGCCTGGACGTGCCGCTGTCCGGGGTGCTGGTGGCGGTCGTGCCGGTGCTGGGCGTCTGCGTGACACTGATCGTGCGGCGGCTGCGGCCGCTGTTCCGGGCGATGCAGGAGCGGCTGGACACCGTGAACCGGGTGCTGCGCGAGCAGATCACCGGCAACCGGGTGATCCGGGCCTTCGTACGGGACGAGTACGAGCAGCAGCGCTTCCGGAAGGCCAACACCGATCTCACCGAGTTCGCGCTGGGCACCGGCAATCTGCTCGCGCTGATGTTCCCGATCGTGATGACCGTGGTGAACCTGTCGTCGATCGCGGTGGTCTGGTTCGGGGCTCACCGCATCGACAGCGGCGGAATGCAGATCGGTGACCTGACGGCGTTCCTCGCCTATCTGATGCAGATCGTCATGTCCGTGATGATGGCCACCTTCATGTTCATGATGGTGCCGCGCGCGGAGGTGTGTGCCGAGCGGATCCAGGAGGTGCTGGACACCGAGTCGAGTGTCGTACCGCCGTCCGCGCCGGTGCGGGAGCTGCGGCGGCACGGGCATCTGGAGATCCGGGGTGCCGGGTTCCGCTATCCGGGTGCCGAGGAGCCGGTGTTGCGGTCCGTGGACCTGGTGGCCCGGCCGGGTGAGACGACCGCCGTCATCGGCTCGACCGGCAGCGGCAAGTCGACGCTGCTCGGGCTGGTGCCGCGGCTGTTCGACGCGACCGACGGGCAGGTGCTCGTGGACGGGGTCGAGGTGGCGGAGATCGATCCGGTGCTGCTCGCGCGGACCGTCGGGCTGGTGCCGCAGAAGCCGTACCTCTTCGCGGGCACGGTGGCGACGAACCTACGCTACGGCAATCCGGAGGCCACCGACGAGGAGCTGTGGCACGTGCTGGAGGTCGCGCAGGGCAAGGACTTCGTCGAGCGTCTCGAGGGCGGGCTCGACGCGCCGATCGCGCAGGGCGGGACGAATGTGTCGGGTGGTCAGCGGCAGCGGCTGGCGATCGCCCGGACGCTGGTGCAGCGGCCCGAGATCTATCTCTTCGACGACTCCTTCTCCGCCCTCGACTACGCGACCGACGCCGCCCTGCGGGCCGCGCTCGCGCGGGAGACCGCCGAGGCGACCGTGGTGATCGTCGCCCAGCGGGTGGCGACCATCCGGGACGCCGACCGGATCGTCGTCCTCGACGAGGGCCGGGTCGTCGGCACCGGCCGGCACCACGAGCTGATGGCGGACAACGAGACCTACCGGGAGATCGTGCTCTCCCAGCTCACGGAAGCGGAGGCTGCCTGATGGCCGGGCCGATGGGGCGGATGATGGCCGGGGGCGGCCCCGACCAGCGCTCGCTGGACTTCAAGGGGTCGGGCAAACGGCTGGTCGCGCGGTTCCGGCCGGAGCGGCTGACGATCGGCGTGCTGCTGCTGTGCGTGGTGCTGAGCGTCGGGCTCAGCGTCGTCGGGCCGAAGATCCTCGGCAAGGCGACCGACCTGGTCTTCGCGGGCATCGTCGGGCGGGGCATGCCCGAGGGGGCGAGCAAGGAGCAGGTCCTCGACTCCATGCGGGAGCGCGGGGACGGTGACGTCGCCGACATGCTGCGCGGCACCGACTTCACCCCGGGCGAGGGCATCGACTTCACGGCCGTGGGGCATGTGCTGCTGCTCGCGCTGGGCGTGTTCGCGGTGGCCGGGCTGCTGATGGCGGTGGCGACGCGGCTGGTGAACCGGGCCGTGAACCGGACCATGTTCCGGATGCGCGAGGACGTGCAGACGAAGCTGTCGCGGCTGCCGCTGTCGTACTTCGACAAGCGTCAGCGCGGCGAGGTGCTGTCCCGGGCGACCAACGACATCGACAACATCGGGCAGACGCTCCAGCAGTCGATGGGGCAGCTCATCAACTCGGTGCTGACCATCATCGGCGTCCTCGCGATGATGTTCTACGTCTCCTGGATCCTGGCGCTGGTCGCGCTGGTGACCGTGCCGCTGTCCTTCGTCATCGCCACGCGCGTGGGCAAGCGGTCGCAGCCGCACTTCGTGCAGCAGTGGCGTACGACGGGCAAGCTGAACGCGCACATCGAGGAGATGTACACCGGGCACACCCTGGTGAAGGTGTTCGGGCGGCAGGAGGAGTCGGCCAGACAGTTCGCCGAGCAGAACGACGCGCTGTACGAGGCCGGGTTCCGGGCGCAGTTCAACAGCGGGGTCATGCAGCCGCTGATGATGTTCGTGTCGAACCTCAACTACGTACTGGTCGCGGTCGTCGGCGGGCTGCGGGTCGCCTCGGGCTCGCTGTCCATCGGTGACGTGCAGGCCTTCATCCAGTACTCGCGGCAGTTCTCGATGCCGCTGACGCAGGTCGCGTCGATGGCGAACCTGGTGCAGTCGGGTGTCGCATCGGCGGAGCGGGTCTTCGAGCTGCTGGACGCGGAGGAGCAGGGGGCCGATCCGGTGCCGGGCGTGCGGCCCGAGGAGCTGCGCGGGCTGGTGGCGCTGGAGCGGGTGTCGTTCCGCTACGACCCCGACACGCCGCTGATCGAGGACCTGTCGCTGAAGGTCGAGCCGGGACACACGGTGGCCATCGTCGGGCCGACGGGCGCCGGCAAGACGACGCTCGTGAATCTGCTGATGCGGTTCTACGAGGTCACCGGAGGGCGCATCACCCTCGACGGGGTCGACATCGCGCGGATGTCCCGGGACGAAC
Organism: Streptomyces sp. NPDC008137; assembly: GCF_042957035.1. Taxonomy (NCBI): domain Bacteria; kingdom Bacillati; phylum Actinomycetota; class Actinomycetes; order Kitasatosporales; family Streptomycetaceae; genus Streptomyces; species Streptomyces sp. NPDC008137. The sequence continues at coordinate 93,642 of NZ_JBIBHN010000001.1, forward strand.
TGCGGGCCGGGATCGGCATGGTGCTCCAGGACACCTGGCTGTTCGGCGGCACGATCGCGGAGAACATCGCGTACGGCGCGTCCCGGAAGGTGACCCGGGGGGAGATCGAGGAGGCGGCCCGGGCCGCGCACGCGGACCGGTTCATCCGGACGCTGCCGGACGGGTACGACACGGTGATCGACGACGAGGGGACCGGGGTCAGCGCGGGCGAGAAGCAGCTGATCACCATCGCCCGGGCGTTCCTGTCCGATCCGGTGATCCTGGTGCTGGACGAGGCGACGTCGTCCGTCGACACCCGGACCGAGGTGCTGATCCAGAAGGCCATGGCGAAGCTGGCGCACGGGCGGACGTCGTTCGTCATCGCGCACCGGCTGTCGACGATCCGGGACGCGGACGCGATTCTGGTCATGGAGAACGGTTCGATCGTCGAGCAGGGCACGCATGGGGAGTTGCTGGCCTCGGACGGGGCCTATGCGCGGCTGTACAAGGCGCAGTTCGCGCAGGCGGTGGCGGAGGTGGACTGAGTCCGCGGGCCCGGTGGGGGCTGGTCGCGCAGTTCCCCGCGCCCCTTCAGGGGCGCGGGCGGCGTCAGTCCAGATAGCCCCTCAGCTGGTCCGCGAAGGTGTGGTCGCGGAGTTTGTTCAGGGTCTTGGACTCGATCTGCCGTATCCGCTCCCTGGTCACGCCGAAGATCCTGCCTATCTCCTCCAGCGTGCGGGGGCGGCCGTCCGCCAGCCCGTAGCGGAGCTGGACGACCTTTCTCTCCCGCTCCCCCAGGGTCGACAGGACCGCTTCCAGGTGCTCCCTGAGGAGGAGGAACGCGGCCGACTCCACAGGGCTGGTGGCGTCGCCGTCCTCGATGAGGTCGCCGAGGGCGACGTCGTCCTCCTCGCCCACGGGCGCGTGCAACGACACCGGCTCCTGGGCGAGGCGCAGCACCTCGCTGACCCGCTCCGGCGCCAGGTCCAGGTGCGCGGCGACCTCCTCGGGCGTCGGCTCGTAGCCTCGCTCCTGGAGCATCCGCCGCTGCACCCGTACGACCCGGTTGATCAGCTCCACGACGTGGACGGGGACCCGGATGGTGCGGGCCTGGTCGGCCAGGGCGCGGGACATGGCCTGGCGGATCCACCAGGTGGCGTAGGTGGAGAACTTGTAGCCGCGGGCGTAGTCGAACTTCTCGACGGCCCGGATGAGGCCGAGGTTGCCCTCCTGGACGAGGTCGAGCATGGTCAGCCCGCGGCCGACGTACCTCTTCGCCACGGACACGACGAGCCGCAGGTTCGCCTCGATGAGCCGGCGTTTGGCGACCCGGCCCATGACGACGAGCCGGTCGAGGTCCAGCGCCAACTGGCTGTCCAGGTCGGGCGTGTTGCCCAGCTTCTCCTCGGCGAAGAGCCCGGCCTCGACACGGCGGGCGAGTTCGACCTCCTCGGCCGCAGTCAGCAGGGGGATGCGGCCGATCTCCCGCAGGTACTGGCGGAAGAGATCCGAGGAGGGGCTGCCGCTCTCGGTGCGGACCGGCGGCCGCACGACGGTTTCGGCGGCCTCGGCGGTCTCGAGGGCCCCGGCGGGCGGCTCCTCCGGCTCCGGTTCCGTCTCGGGGTGGTGCACGACGAGGCTCTGCGCCGGAACCGCGGGCAGGGCGTCGTCCTCCGCGTCCGGCGCGGCACCGGCGTCGGTCTGGGTGAGCGTCTGGGTCTGCACGGGGGCGACCTCCAGGATGATCGCTGCCAAGGTGGGCGGCAGCGGTACTTCGGGGGCGGAGTCGACGGCCTCGCCGCTTTCCGTCCCGTACGCGATGAGCGGAACCGCGGGGGTCTGGGACCCGTCGGTGACGGATCGGCCGCGCTCCGAGGACTCAGGCACCGCAACCCAGTGTGGGGGAAGACACATCGTCGCCACGAGGGGCGTGCGATGACTTTTTGCGTTCGGGACGTGACCGCGTGGTGACGTCAGAGCGCGGCGGCGCCGTGTTCGCGCAGGGTCTGGTCGTACTGCTGGAGGACCCAGAGTTCGTTCTGGACGGCGGCGAGCTGGGCCGGGTCGCCCTGGGTGGCCAGGCGCGTGAGCTGGCCGGTGATGTCGCGGATGCGGCGCTCGACGGCGCGGCGGCGGACGGTGACCAGCTGGGCGCCGGCGTACACCTCGTCGACGCCCTTGACGCCCTTGTGCAGCATGATCGCCTCGACGGCGAGCTCCGTGACCGTCGCGCGGACCGCGTCGTCGGGGGCGGCCTCGCGGACCTTGACCAGGTAGTCCTGGGGGTCTTCGACGCCCAGTTCGGCGCCGCCCGCGTCCAGGATGGCCATGCGGACGGCGGCGTAGGGCGGGGCGGTGAACTCGTCGGCTCCGTAGGCGTCGAAGGCCGGGGAGACGAGTTCCGGGCGCTGGAGGGCCAGTTTGAGGAGTTCGCGTTCGGTGGCGAAGACGGGGTTGCGGAGGTTGAGGGCGGGGCCGCGGGGGCCGGTGGAGGGCTGGGCGGCGGCGTACTGCTGGGACGTCTGCTGGTGGCGGTCGGGGGCCGGGCCCTTGCCGCCGCGGTCGCGGGCCCAGCGGGCCAGCTGGGCCACGCGCTTGACCACGAACTGGGTGTCGAGGATGCCGAGCATGCCGGCGAGCTGGACGGCGACCTCGTGCTGGGCACCGCTGTTCTTGATGCGGGCGACGACGGGTGCCGCCTCGTCCAGGGCTGCGGCGCGGCCCGCGGGGGTGTCGAGGTCGTAGCGGGCGACGATCTGGCGGAGGGCGAACTCGAAGAGCGGGGTGCGGGGTTCGACCAGGTCGGCCACGGCCTCGTCGCCCTTGGCGAGGCGCAGGTCGCAGGGGTCCATGCCGTCGGGGGCGATGGCGATGTACGTCTCGGCGGCGAACTTCTGGTCGTCCTCGAACGCGCGCAGGGCCGCCTTCTGGCCGGCGGCGTCGCCGTCGAAGGTGAAGATGACGCGGGCCGAGCCGTTGTCCATGAGGAGGCGGCGGAGGATCTTGATGTGGTCGCCGCCGAAGGCCGTGCCGCAGGTGGCGATGGCGGTGGTGACGCCGGCCAGGTGGCAGGCCATGACGTCCGTGTAGCCCTCGACCACGACCGCGCGGCTGGACTTGGCGATGTCCTTCTTCGCCAGGTCGATGCCGTAGAGGACGTGGGACTTCCTGTAGATCGCCGTGTCGGGCGTGTTGAGGTACTTGGGGCCGTTGTCCGCCTCGTAGAGCTTGCGGGCGCCGAAGCCGACGACCTCGCCGCCGATGTCGCGGATGGGCCACATCAGCCGGCCGCGGAAGCGGTCGATGGGGCCGCGGCGGCCCTCCTGGGAGAGCCCGGAGAGGAGCAGCTCCTTGTCGGTGAAGCCCTTGCCGCGCAGGAAGCGGGTGAGGTGGTCCCAGCCCTGGGGGCTGTAGCCGACGCCGAAGTGGACGGCGGCGGCCTGGTCGAAGCCGCGCTCGGCGAGGAAGACCCGGCCGGTGTCGGCCTCGGGGGACGTCGCGAGCTGTTCCGCGTACCACTCCGCCGCGATCTTGTGGGCCTCGACCAGGCGGATCCGTTCGCCGCGCTGGTGGGAGGGGTTGTACCCGCCCTCCTCGTAGCGCAGGGTGATGCCCGCCTGGCCGGCCAGGCGCTCGACCGCCTCCGAGAAGGAGAGGTGGTCGATCTTCATCACGAACGTGATGGTGTCGCCGCCCTCCTGGCAGCCGAAGCAGTGGAACAGCCCCTTGCTGGGGCTGACCTGGAAGGAGGGCGACTTCTCGTCGTGGAACGGGCAGAGACCCTTGAGGTTCCCGCCGCCCGCGCCCCGCAGCTGGAGGTACTCGGACACCACGGCGTCGATCGGGACCGCGTCCCGTACCGCCTTCACGTCCTCGTCGTTGATCCGTCCAGCCACGCGTGAATTCTACGGGGACGGGAGCGGGCCTACGGCGCCAGGCTTTCCAGCGGAACGTGCGGGTCCGCCAGGGACTCCGTGTTCACCTGGGCCTTGGTACGGATCAGGTGCTGGATCTTGTCTGTGACGTCCCACACGTTGACGTTCATCCCGGCCAGGACGCGGCCCTCCTTCACCCAGAAGGCGATAAACTCGCGCTTGCCGGCGTCCCCGCGGATCACCACCTGGTCGTAGGTGCCCGGGGGCGCCCAGCCGGAGTACTCCATGCCCAGGTCGTACTGGTCGGAGAAGAAGTAGGGCACGCGGTCGTACGTCACGTCGCGGTCGAGCATGCAGCGGGCGGCCGCCGGTCCGCCGTTCAGCGCGTTGGCCCAGTGTTCCACCCGCAGGCTGGTCTCGAAGAGGGCGTGGTGGAAGGAGGCCACGTCGCCGGCGGCGTAGATGTCCGGGTCGGAGGTGCGCAGCCGCTCGTCGACGACGACGCCCCCGCCGTGGGCACGGTCGGCGATCTCCAGGCCGGCCGCCTCCGCGAGGTGGGTGCGGGGGGCCGCGCCGATCGCGGCCAGGACGTCGTGCGCCGGGTGCTCCTCGCCGTCGTCGGTGCGGGCCGCGAGGACCATGCCGTCTTGGCCGACGATCTCGGTGAGCCGGGCGCCGAAGTGGAAGCGGACGCCGTGCTCGCGGTGCAGCTCGGCGAAGAGTCCGCCGAGCTCCGGGCCCAGGACGTGGTGCAGGGGGGTCGGGCCGCGCTCGATGACCGTGACCTCCGCGCCGTACTCGCGGGCCGCCGCCGCGACCTCCAGGCCGATCCAGCCGGCGCCCGCGATCACGAGGTGGCCGTTGTCACGGCCGAGGTTGGCCAGGACGTGCTTGAGCCGCTCGGCGTGGGCGAGGCGGCGCAGGTGGTGCACGCCCGCCAGGTCCGTGCCCGGGACGTCGAGGCGGCGGGGCTCGGCGCCGGTGGCCAGGAGCAGCTTGTCGTAGCGGACGACGGTGCCGTCCTCGCCGAAGCGGACCGTCTTCGCCGTGCGGTCGATCGCGTCGACCGTCTGGCCGAGGTGGAGCTCGATGTCGTTGGCCGCGTACCAGGCGGGCTCGTGCACGAAGACGCTGTCGCGTTCCTCCTTGCCGAGGAGGTAGCCCTTGGACAGGGGCGGGCGCTCGTAGGGGTGGTCACGTTCGTCGCAGATCAGTATCACGCGGCCGGTGAAGCCCTCCGTGCGGAGCGTCTCGGCTGCCTTGGCTCCTGCCAGTCCGCCTCCGACGATGACGAATGTCTGATCCGCGTCGACCACTTGATGCCTCCTCGTAACGGTGTCGCCACTTGCGAGCGTCCCGCACGGAGTGTGATGCGGGAAGAGGGAGTGACCCGATCAGGCCACGGAGGGTCACATTCGGGGGTGCTCAGGTCCCGACCGTCGCGTCAGTCTCATGCCTGCCCCGTCAGACGGGCGTGAAGCGAGCGGGCCGACGTGTCGGTGAGGGAGGCGATCTGGTCGACGATCACCCGCTTGCGGGCACGGTCGTCCGGCGCCCGGTCGAACAGGGCGCGGAACTGCGGGTCCAGGCCGTCCGGGGCGCGGGCGGTGAGCGCCTCGGCCAGTTCGGCCACGACGATCCGCTGGTCGGCGCGCAGGCGTTCCTGCTCGGCGCGCTGCATGACGTAGAGGTCGGCGACGGCCTTGAGGACGGCGCACTCCATCCGGGCCTCGCGCGGCACGACCAGCTCGGCGGCGTACCGGGTGAGCCGCCCGCTGCCGTATGCCGCGCGGGTCGCGGTCTCTGCGGCCAGGCAGAAGCGGCCGATGAGCTGGCTGGTGGCGTCCTTCAGCCGGGCCTGCGCCACGGCGGTGCCGTCGTAGCCGTGCGGCCACCATTCCTGGGCGAGGAGCCGGTCGAGGGCCTCGGCGAGTTCGGCCGGGTCGGTGTCGGACGGTACGTAGCGGCCCCGGGCGACCTCGAAGACGTCCTGGCGTTCGGGGTCGGCGTGCAGGCAGTTCGGGTCGATGTGGGCGGCGTGCAGGCCGTCCTCCACGTCGTGCACCGAGTAGGCCACGTCGTCGGACCAGTCCATGACCTGCGCCTCGAAGCAGGTGCGGGTGCCGGGGGCGTCCTTGCGGAGCCAGTCGAAGACGGGGCGGTCGTCGTCGTAGACACCGAACTTCGGGGAGTCCGGGTCGGTGGGGTGGGCGCCTCGGGGCCAGGGGTACTTGGTGGCGGCGTCCAGGGTGGCGCGGGTGAGGTTGAGGCCGACGGAGCCGTCCGGCGTGAACCGCTTGGGCTCGATGCGGGTGAGAAGTCTGAGGGACTGGGCGTTGCCCTCGAAGCCGCCGCAGTCGGACGCGAACTCGTTGAGGGCCTGTTCGCCGTTGTGGCCGAAGGGCGGGTGGCCGAGGTCGTGGGAGAGGCAGGCGGCTTCGACGAGGTCGGGGTCACAGCCGAGGGCCGCGCCCAGTTCGCGGCCGACCTGGGCGCATTCCAGGGAGTGGGTGAGGCGGGTGCGGGGGCTGGCGTCCCAGGCCGGGCCCATGGTGCCGGGCGTCACCACTTGGGTCTTGCCGGCGAGGCGTCGCAGGGCGGCGGAGTGGAGGACCCTTGCCCTGTCGCGCTGGAAGGCTGTGCGGCCGGGGCGTTTGTCTGGTTCCTGGGCCCAGCGGTCGACTGACGTCGGGTCGTAGGCAGGGGGGTGTTGTGCGGTGCCGTCCATGTGTCGACAGTATGCGCCCGTGCCTGTGCCGGGTTCTGTTTTCGGGCGGGTGCGGGTCGGTCGGGGCTGGTCGCGCAGTTCCCCGCGCCCCTGGGGAACCGCGCCAGCCGGCGTACTAGGCCGAGGCCAGTTCCGGTACGGCCGGTGATGTCGCCAAGGCCTCGTCGTAGCGGTGGAGGAGGAGGTCGGCCATCGCCGGGTGGGTTCCGAGGGGGGACGCCGCTATCCAAGGCGCCTGCTGCGCGCACTCCGTGGCGAAGCGGCCCGGGGCCGTGAAGTAGGACGCCAGGGCGATCTGGTGGCGGCCCCTGGCGAGGAGGGTGCGGACGGCCGACTGGACCGTGGGGGTCGCGGCCGAGGCGTAGGCGGGGAGAACGGGGACGCCCAGGCGGGCCGCCAGGAGTGCGGCGGTGCGGGCGGTGTCCCGTTTGGCGTCCGGGTCGCGGGAGCCCGCCGCCGCGAGGACGACCGCGCTGGTGTCGCGGGGGGTCCGGCCCCAGCCGGCCTCCGTCAGGCGGGACTCGAGGGCGTCCACCAGGAGGGGGTGCGGGCCCAGGGGGGCGGCCAGGTGTGTGCGGGCCGGGGAGGCTGCCGCCATCTCGGGGATGTCCCGCTTGACGTGGTAGCCGCGGCTGAGGAGGAGGGGGACGAGGACCGCTTCCGAGTCCCCGAGGGCGGCGAGCGTGTCGGGGAGCAGGGGGGCGTTCAGTTCGATGTGCCCGAGACGCACCGGCAGGCCGGGGCGCAGCGCGCGGACCCGGTCCAGGAGGGCGCGGACCGTGCTCAGCGCGCGCGGGTCGCGGCTGCCGTGCGCCACGACGACGAGGGCGGGCGGGACCGGGCGGCGGGCCGCGGTCGGCGGGACGAGGCTGAGCTGGCTGGACATGTACCGATGGTCGCGGCGGCACGTTGCCTTCCCGTTGCGTGGGGGTCACCGGTGTGTTTTCCGGCGGTTCACCATGGGGGTCATGGCCGGTGTGAGCACCCTTGACCTGGGGTTTCGGAGTTTCGCGTGAAGCTGGTCACCCGCCGTGCGGTGAACCGGACGGGCCGATCGGACGTCCTCGAAGGTCAGACCGACCTGGGGAGGGACCTGTCCGATGCGTGCTCCGACGTTCCGCAGACCGAGGCTGCCGCGTACCCGCCGCGGGCAGCGGCGGCTGGTGCAGGCCGTGATGGCCGGGTGTGTGCTCGGGCTGCTTCCGGCCACCTGGATGTACGCGGTGGCGGGTGACCGGCTGCGTACGGCGGCGGATGCGCCGCGTACCGATGTGGCCGTGGTGTTCGGGGCCGGGCTGTGGGAGGGGGAGCCCTCGCCGTATCTCGCGCACCGGCTGGACGCGGCGGCGGAGCTGTACCGGAAGGGGCGGGTGAAGGTGGTGCTCGTCACCGGGGACAACAGCCGCGAGGACTACGACGAGCCGGACGCGATGCGCGGGTATCTGACCCGGCACGGGGTGCCCGACGGGCGGATCGTCAGCGACTACGCCGGGTTCGACACGTGGGACTCCTGCGTGCGCGCGAAGAAGATCTTCGGTGTGGACGAGGCCGTGCTGATCAGCCAGGGGTTCCACATCCGGCGGGCGGTGGCGCTGTGTGAGGCGGCGGGGGTCGAGTCGTACGGCGTCGGGGTGGACGCGGTGCACGACGCTACCTGGTACTACGGCGGTGCCCGGGAGATCTTCGCCGCCGGGAAGGCGGCGCTGGACGCGGCGTTCCGGCCGGACCCCCGGTTCCTCGGGCCTCAGGAGCGGGGCGTGGAGCGGGCGTTGGCCACGGCCGAATGACCTGTCGGATGAATCAGGACGTTCTGTGGAAGCGGGTTTGACGCGCACATTTCACCCCAGGGCGTGAAATGTGCCTTCGGCGCTCTCCGTGTTCGCGTCATACACTTAGTGTCTTCGGCGTGCGGCGGCGGATCGGGCCGCCGTCGCGAACTGGGGGAAGGGACATCTGATGACTCGACTTCGCTCCGCGCTGGTGATGGCCGCCGCGGGCGCGCTGCTGGCCGTGCCGGCCGCCATGGGGACCGCTTCGGCGGCTCCCGTGACCGCGGCGGCGGTCAAGGCCCCGGAGCCGGGCTGCGCGAAGCTCGGCGCCTCCGGCCAGTGGTGGGCCGACATCCACAACGTGTGCGGGCACACCATCTCCGCCAGCGTGGAGGTCGATGGCTTCGACCCCTCCTGTATCCAGATCGGCCCCGGCGGGGTCGGGAGGATCGGTCTGGACGTGGGCGACGAGCCGTACTACGCGTACGAGTGCTGACCGGGGCCGTGCCCTGACCAGTCACGGTCCCTGCACGTGGCCGGGGGTGGGAGCGCGGTCCGCGCGCTCCCACCCCCGATCCGTGCGTCGTCCCCCGGGCGGGGGCCGTGCCTCACGCGGACCCGGCGGCGACGGGGAGGTCCCCGTCCCGGCCGTGTAACAGGGGGCCGTGCCGCGCGTAACACGGCCGAAGCACGCTGAACGGTATGCAGAACACCGCCACGCCCACGCACTGTCCGTACTGCGCCCTGCAGTGCGGGATGAACCTGACGCCCGCGCCGGACGGGACCGTCGAGGTGAGCGAGCGCGTGGACTTCCCGGTGAACCGGGGCGCGCTGTGCGGCAAGGGCCGTACGGCACCCGCGGTGCTGGCCTCGGGCGTCCGTCTGACCTCGCCGCTGGTGCGGTCCGGGGGCGAGCTGGTGCCCGCCTCCTGGGACGAGGCGCTGGACCGGATCGCCGCGGGGCTGCGAAGGACGCGCGCGGAGCACGGGCCGGACGGGGTCGGGGTGTTCGGCGGGGGCGGTCTGACGAACGAGAAGGCGTACACGCTCGGCAAGTTCGCGCGGGTCGTGCTCGGCACGTCCCAGATCGACTACAACGGCCGTTTCTGCATGTCGTCGGCGGCCGCCGCCGGCATCAAGGCGTTCGGGCTCGACCGGGGGCTGCCGTTCCCGCTGGAGGACATCCCGAAGACGGGCTGTGTGATCCTCGTCGGATCGAACCTCGCGGAGACCATGCCGCCGTCGCTGCGCTTCTTCAACGAGCTGCGGGAGAACGGCGGCACGCTGATCGTGATCGACCCGCGGCGCACGAAGACCGCCGAGCAGGCGGACCTGCACCTGGCGCCCCGGCCGGGCACCGACCTGGCCCTCGCCCTGGGCCTGCTGCATCTGGTGATCGCCGAGGGGCGGGTGGACGAGGAGTACGTCCAGGAACGCACGGCGGGCTGGGAGGACGCGCGGGCCGCGGCGATGGCGCACTGGCCGGAGTACGTGGAGCGGATCACGGGGGTGTCCGTTCCTGAACTGCGGGAGACCGTACGGCTGTTCTGCGAGCCGGAGTCGGCGATGGTGCTCACCGCGCGCGGGCCCGAGCAGCAGTCCAAGGGCACGGACACGGTGGGCGCGTGGATCAACCTGTGCCTGGCGACCGGCCGGGCGGGCCGTCCGCTGTCCGGGTACGGCTGTCTGACCGGGCAGGGCAACGGGCAGGGCGGACGCGAACACGGGCAGAAGGCCGACCAGTTGCCGGGCTACCGCAAGCTCGACGATCCGGCGGCGCGGGCGCATGTCGCCGAGGTGTGGGGAGTGGACCCGGATTCGCTGCCCGGCCCGGGGCGCAGTGCGTACGAGCTGCTGGACGCGCTGGGGACCGACATCAGGTCGCTGCTGCTGATGGCGTCCAACCCGGTGGTGTCGGCGCCGCGTGCCGCGCACATCGAGGAGCGCATCAGGTCGCTGGACTTCCTCGCCGTGTGCGACGTGGTGCTGTCGGAGACGGCAGAGCTGGCGGACGTGGTCCTGCCGGTCACGCAGTGGGCGGAGGAGACGGGCACGACGACGAACCTGGAGGGCAGGGTGCTGCTGCGGCGGCGGGCGATCACGCCGCCCTCCGGTGTGCGCAGCGACCTGGAGGTCCTCCACGAACTCGCCGCCCGGCTGGGCGTGGAGAAGGGCTTCCCGACCGACCCCGAGGAGGTCTTCGAGGAACTGCGCCGCGCGAGTGCGGGCGGCCCGGCGGACTACTCGGGGATCACGTACCGCAGGCTGGTGGAGGAGGACGGGGTGTTCTGGCCTTGTCCGGGTGCTGCGGAGGCGGTGGAGCCGGAGGCCGCGGGTGACACGGCGGCCGTGGCCCACCCCGGCACCCCCCGCCTCTTCCTCGACCGGTTCGCGACTCCCGACGGCCGTGCCCGGTTCGTTCCGGTCTCGCATCGTGCGATCGCCGAGGAACCGGACGACGAGTACCCCGTGCTGCTGACCACCGGGCGGGTCGTGGCGCAGTATCAGTCCGGGGCGCAGACTCGGCGCGTGGCGGAGCTGAACGCCGCGGCGCCCGGGCCGTTCGTGGAGTTGCATCCGCGGCTGGCGGCGCGGCTCGGGGCGGCCGAGGGGGATCCGATCGCCGTCGTGTCGCGGCGGGGCCGGGCCGTGGCGCCCGCGAGGATCACGAACGCCATCCGCCCCGACACCGTGTTCATGCCCTTCCACTGGCCGGGCGAGGGCCGCGCCAACACCCTCACCAACCCCGCGCTCGACCCGACCTCCCGGATGCCGGAGTTCAAGGCGTGTGCGGTGCGGCTGGAGGCCGTGCGGGGCTGAGCGGGCGGGGGCTAGCGCCGGGCCAGGGCCAGGGCCTCGCCGAGGTCGGGGATGTCGTCCCGGCTGCGGAGCGCTGTCGCCGCCGTCAGATGGCCGAGGCGCAGGCGGGACTCCTCGTCGGCGTCCCGCAGGACCCCTGACAGATACCCGGCGGCGAAGGCATCGCCCGCGCCGACCGGTTCCACTACCTCGACGGCGAGGGCAGGCGCGAAGGTGGCCTCACCCGCCGCGTACGACGTGGCGCCGTGCTCCGCGTCCTTGACGACGACGAGCGGTGCCGGGGCGAGCAGGCCCGCGATGTCGTCGGGGTGGGCCGTGCCCCACAGTTCCTCGGCCTCGTCACGCCCGACGAACACCAGGTCCGCGGCACGGGCCAGGTCCCGCAGCACCGATGCGGCGTCGGCGTTCCGGCCGCTCCACAGGGCGGGGCGGTGGTTGACGTCGAAGGAGACCAGCGGCCGGGGCCCCGCGTCGTCCCACGGGGTACGGCGTACGACGATCTCCTCCAGCAGCCGGGCGCAACCGCCGGACAGCGCCGCGGTGATGCCCGACACGTGCACGATCCGCGGCCCCAGCAGCTCGGGCGCACCGGCCAGCTCCGGCCCCATGTGGGCGGCGGCCGATCCGCTCCGGTAGTACAGGGGCCGGGTGGCGTCCGGGCCCGGGTCCTTGAAGTACACGCCGGTCGGATGCGCCGGGTCGACGGCGACGGCGCCCACCTCGACGCCCCGGGCGGCGAGTTCGGAGCGGATGCGCCGCCCGAACGCGTCATCGCCCACGCGGCTCAGCCAGGCCGCGCGATGCCCGAGCGCGGCCAGTCCACAGGCCACGTTGGACTCGGCGCCGCCGACGGAGAGGCGCAGCGCGGACTGGTCGGCGAGCGGCCGGTCGTCCGGCGGGCTGAGCACGGCCATGGTCTCGCCGAGACACACGACGTCCGCCGGCACGGGCTCGGGGGATACGGCGGTCGGGTGGGACACGGAGTTCTCCTACGGGAACGGGAAACCTGGGACTACAGGCCTGCTGTCAGAGGACGACCGGTGCTCCCCCGCCGAGCCGCAGCATCACCTTGCTGCTCGCGCTCGCCGGGTCCGCCGCGACCGTGAGGGCCCGCTCGGCCTGTTCCAGGGGGAAGCGGTGGCTGATGACGGGTGAGACGTCCAGGCCGTCGCGCAGTGCGGTCAGGGCGTCGTCGATCTCGTCGACGAAACGGTAGGAGCCGATCCAGGTGATCTCCCGGGTGACCAGGTCGCCCAGGACGGCGGGCTCGGCCGTGCCCGGCAGGTTCCCGACCTGTACGAGGGTGCCGCCCCGGGCCGTGGCCCGCAGGACGGCCCCCAGCGCGGCCGGTGCGCCGGACGCCTCGAAGACGACGTCGATGTCCTGCGGCAGTTCCTCGCCCCGGGAGACGTCGACCGTCGTGTCGGCGCCCATCCGGCGGGCCACGGCGAGCGACGCGGAGGACAGGTCGGCGGCGCACACCGAGTCCGCGCCGCGGTACTTCGCGGCCGCGACGACCAGCGACCCGATCGGACCGGCCCCGTTGACCAGGACCGTACGGCCGCGCAGCGACGGCACCCGGCCCACGGCGTGCAGGGCGACCGCCAGCGGCTCCGCGAGGGCCCCCGACTCGGTGTCCACGCCCTCGGGCAGTGGCCGGACCTGGGCCGCAGGGACCGTACGGAACTCGCTGAACCCGCCGTCGGTGTGCGGGGTGAGGGCCGCCGAGCCGAAGTAGCGGACCCGCTCGTGGAGGTTGGTGCGCCCGGCGAGCCGCTCCGAGGGCTCGCCGACGAGCTGGGCGGGGTGGACGGTGACGGGCTGTCCCTCCGACAGGCCGGTCACGCCGGAGCCCAGCGCCGCGACCCGGCCGGCGAACTCATGGCCGAGGACCAGCGGGTGGGCGAGGGCGGCGGTGCCGGAGGCGCCCTTCTTCCAGTACGCGACGTCGGAGCCGCAGATGCCGCCCCACTCCAGGGCGAGCAGTACCTCGTCCCGCGCGGGCTCGGGCCGGGGCCGCTCGTCGATCCTGACGTCACCGGCGCCGTGCACGACGACGGCCTTCATGGCGGTGACAGTGGTCATACGGCGTCCTCCAGGCGGACCAGGTCGCGTCCGCGCGTCTCGGGCGAGAGCAGCGCGCTGACGAGGGTGATGAGGGAGTAGACGACGAGCATCGCCGCGATGGGCCACCAGCTTCCGGTGGCGGCGGTGAGGCTCGCCGCGAGGACCGGCCCGATCGCGGTGGCGAGGACGCCGCCGATCTCCTTGGCCAGCGCGAGCTGGGTGAACCGGGTGCGGGAGCCGAAGAGTTCGGCCATGGTCACGCTCTCCAGCGCGAACAGTCCGAGGACGCCGAGGTTCAGGCCCAGGACCATGCCGAGCATCAGGGCGGGCGTGCTGCCCGAGGTGATGAGCATCATGAGCGGGAAGGCGGTGAGGACCGTCAGCGAGGTGAGCGCCAGATACATCCGGCGGCGTCCGAAGCGGTCGCCGAGCATGCCGATGGCCGGCACCGTGAGGAAGCCCAGCAGCGAGCCGTACACGATGGCGTCGGTGGGTACGGAGCGTTCGGCCGCGAGTTCGGTGGCGATGTAGCCGACGAGGAACGTCTGGATCAGCCCGGAGTTGCCGGCCTGCCCGAAGCGCAGTCCGAGCGCCAGGAAGAACGCCTTGCCCTTGCGCTGCTTCAGGCCCGCCTCCAGCAGACCGGCGTCGTCGTCCGCCCCCTTCGTGACGGCCGTCTCCACCTCGCGCCGGCTCATCGCGACACCGCCCACGACGTCGGGCCGCTCCTCGAAGACCGGGCTCTCCTTGAGGTTGCGCCGCAGCCACACCGCGAACAGCAGCAGTCCGAAGCTCAGCAGGAAGGGCAGCCGCCAGCCCCAGGACAGCAGCTGCTCCTCGCTGAGCACGGCGAGCAGCACGGCCCACAGCCCGGAGGCGGCGAGCGTCCCCGAGTTGGTGCCCAGCGACACCAGCGAGGCGACCAGACCGCGTTGCTTCGTCGGGGCGTACTCGGCGAGCATCACCGTCGCGCCCGCGATCTCCGCGCCCGCGCCGAACCCCTGGGCGAGCCGCAGGACGACGAGCAGGACGGGCGCCAGGATGCCTATGGTCGCGTAGGTGGGCAGGACGCCGATGAGGGTGGTCGAGGCGCCCATCAGCAGGATGGTGATCGTCAGGACCTTCTTGCGGCCGAGCCGGTCGCCCATTCTCCCGAAGTAGACCGCGCCGGCGAGCCGGGCGACATAGCCGACGCCGTAGGTGGCCATCGCGGCGATGAGGCCGATGGCGGGGCTGACGTCCGGGAAGAAGATCTTGTTGAAGACGATCGCGGCCGCCAGCGAGTACAGCTGGAAGTCCATGAACTCCATGGCCGTGCCCAGCCAGCCGGAGACGGCGGCCTTGGTCAGGTCACGGGTGGTGCGTCGCACGCCGCCAGCCGGCTCGGCCGTGGTCGTGGTGTCCTTCATCGTGAACTCCGTTGTTCGACAGACGAGTTGATGGAGAAGGTGTGCTCAGATGTCCACGTGTCCGGCGCGCAGGGCCGGGAGGCGCCGTACGACGGCGGTGACGAGCCCGGAGTCGCCGGCGAGGTCGGGCGCGCCGACGGTGGTGAGGAGCGCGCGGACGGCGGCCTTGTCGTCCGCTCCGGTGTGCCAGCAGGCGGTGAGGGCGTCCCGGGCGGGGTCCGGGATGTCGTGGTCCCGGGTGAGGTGCGCCCAGCCGGCCAGGGCGAGTTCGAGGACCGGGGTGGCCGTACCGCGCTCGCGCAGGGCGCGCAGGGCCGGCAGCCAGCGTTCGGTGATCTTGAGCGAGCCGTCCGAGGCGATCTGCCGCAGCAGGTGGCGCATGGCCGGGTTGCGGAAACGGGTGACCAGGTCGTCGGCGTACCGGCCGGGGTCCGGGCCGCCGTCCGGCAGGGTGGGCGCGACCTCGGCGCACAGGGACCTGACCAGCCGCTCGCCCCAGCCGTCGGCCATCGCGTCGGCGACGGTGGCGCGGCCCGCGGCGATTCCGAGGAACGCGAGGGCCGAGTGCGAGCCGTTGAGCAGCCGCAGCTTGGTGAGCTGGTAGGGCGCGACAACGGGCACGAGGAGGGCGCCGTCCAGCTCCCACGGGGGACGCGGGGCCGTGAAGCGGTCCTCCAGGACCCACTGCCGGTACGGTTCGCCACTCACGGGCAGGGCGTCGTGGACGCCCAGCGCGGTGGCCGTCGCCGTGAGGTCTCCGGGGGCGGTGGCGGGGACGATCCGGTCCACCACGGTGGCGGGGAAGGCCACCTGCCGGTCGAGCAGGTCCAGGACCTGATCCCGGTCTCGGCCGCCCGCGGCGCGCACCGCGTCCTGGACCGCGGTCCGCAGCACGGCGCCGTTGTCCGCCATGTTGTCGCAGGACACGACGCTGACCGGGGCCGCACCGGAGCGCATCCGCGCGGCCAGCCCGGCGGCGAGGCGCCCGACGACCGTGTCCGGGCCGGCGGCCCGGTAGCCCTTCTCCGTGATCGTCAGCGTCACCACCGTCACCTCGGGGTCGGTGAGCAGGGTGTCGACGGCCGCCCCGTCCCGCCCGAGCGCGTACGCGCCGGTGAGCGCGCCGACGACCCGGGGGGCGGCGCCTTCGTCCCGGCGCTCGGTCACCGAGTACAGGCAGTCCTGGGCGCGCAGGGCGTCGACGGTCGCCGTCGAGCGGGGAGCGACGGCGGCGATGCCCCAGGGCTCGCCGGAGTGGGCTGCGGCGTTCTCGGTGTAGAAGGCCTGGTGGGCCCGGTGGAAGGCGCCGATGCCGAAGTGGACGACGCGGGTACGCAGTCCGGCGGGGTCCACGCGGGGGCGCGAGGCGGTCGGGAGGGCGCCGAGCGCGGCACGGTTCAGCTGGTTCACGTGGTTCACGCCGCTCACCAGTCGTGCACCGAGCCGTCGAGACGGCGGGCGACCGGGAGGTAGCGCCGCTGGTACGGGAAGCGCTCGGCGGCCTTCTCGTCGTACTCGACCCCGAGGCCCGGCGCGTCCGAGGGGTGCAGCATGCCGTCGGCGAAGGTGACGCCCGTGCGGAAGACCTCGGCGGCCTCGTCGGGGTGGCCCATGTGCTCCTGGATGCCGAAGTTCGGCACGGCCAGGTCGAGGTGCACGGCCGCGGCCATGCTGACCGGGGAGAGGTCGGTGGCGCCGTGCGAGCCGGTGCGTACGTGGTAGAGCGCGGCGAGGTCGAAGATCCGGCGGAGGTGGGTGATGCCGCCCGCGTGGACCACGGTCGTGCGCACGTAGTCGATGAGCTGCTCGGTGATGAGGTGCTGGACGTCCCAGATCGAGTTGAACACCTCGCCGACGGCGATCGGTGTCGTGGTGTGCTGCCGTATGAGACGGAAGGCCTCCTGGTTCTCGGCCGGGGTGGGGTCCTCCATCCAGAACAGCCGGCAGGCCTCGACGCTCTTGCCGAAGCGGGCCGCCTCGATCGGGGTCAGCCGGTGGTGCACGTCGTGCAGGAGGTGGAAGCCGAAGCCGAAGCGCTCCCGTACGGCCTCCAGGTAGGCCGGCGCGAAGCCGAGGTAGGCCTCGGTGTCCCAGGGCTGCTCGTCGGGCAGATCGGTCGCGGCCGGTTCGTAGACCTTGCCCTTGCGGACGCCGTAGGTGCCGCCGACGTCCGGGACGGCCGCCTGGGCGCGTACGGCCTTGTAGCCGAGCTCCAGATAGCGCTCGACGTCGTCGAGCAGGGAGGGCACGTCCGTGCCGCTGGCGTGTGAGTAGACCAGGACGCCGTCCCGGGACCGGCCGCCGAGCAGCTCGTACACGGGGAGTCCGGCGGTCTTGCCCTTGATGTCCCACAGGGCCGTGTCGACGGCGGCGATGGCCGTCATGGTGACCGGGCCGCGCCGCCAGTAGGCGCCCTTGTAGAGGTACTGCCAGGTGTCCTCGATGCGCGCCGGGTCGCGGCCGATCAGCAGCGGGGCGAGATGGTCGCGCAGATAGCTCGCCACGGCCAGCTCGCGCCCGTTGAGCGTGGCGTCGCCGAGGCCGGTCACCCCGTCCGAGGTAGTGACGCGCAGGGTGACGAACGTGCGGCCCGGGGAGGCGACGAAGACCTCGACGCGCTCGATGGTGCTCACTGAGGGCTCTCCTTACGGCGGCCGGTGACGGGCGGCTCCTTGTCGTGCAGTACTTGTATACAAGCATCTGTCGCACAGGCGAGCAATACCCTCGCTTCGATACGTAGGATGTGCACATGGCCCAGACGAACCGGCGGACCAGCCGGCGCTCCATCTACCTGAAGCTGCGTCAGATGGTGCTGACCCTCGAACTCCCCCCGGGTGCCGCGCTGTCGGAGAACGAGCTGGCCGCGTCCCTCGGCGTGAGCCGCACGCCGGTGCGGGAGAGCCTGATCCTGCTCGCCCAGGACGGGCTGGTGCAGATCTTCCCCAAGATCGGGTCCTTCGTGTCCCGGGTGGACCCGGCGCAGGTCGCGGACGCGCAGTTCCTGCGGGAGGCCGTCGAACTGGCCTCGCTGGACGCCCTGCCGTCCGAGCTGGACGCGTCGGTCGTGGCGGAACTGCGGGACAACCTCGCCCGTCAGCAGCGCACACCGCTGGACCTGGAGGAGTTCTTCGAGCTGGACGAGGCCTTCCACCACGGCCTGATGCGGCTGGGCGGCCACGGCAATGTGTGGACGACGGTCGCCGCGGCCAAGGGCCACCTGGACCGGGCCCGCCGGCTGGGCCTGCACGAGAACGTCTCACCCGCGGTCTTCGCCGACCAGCACCGGGAGATCTTCGACGCGGTAGTCGGCGGCGACCTCACGCTGGCCCGCGCGGCCATGCGCACGCACCTGCGCGCCGTCTTCAGCGACATCGAGCGCATCCGGGCGCACTCACCGGAGCTCTTCGCGACCGGCTCCTCGTCCGTGCCGGTGCGGCGCAACGTGGTGGTCTGGGAGTAGGCGGAGCGGGATGCCCCGGGACAGGCCTCGGTGGTGTCCGCACCCGAACCGCGGACACCACCGAGAGTCGTGAAGGGGCCGCTCAGCCCACGTCGACGGCGCTCCAGGCGGCGGCCACCGCCTTCTGCTCCGTGCTGCCGTTGCCGTAGAGGTCCTTCGCGGCGTTCAGGGTCGCCTTGCGGGCGGCCGCGTAGTCGGTCGAGGACGTCATGTAGACCGTCAGGGCGCGGTACCAGATCTTGCCCAGCTTGGCCTTGCCGATGCCCTTGACCGTGGTGCCGTCGCAGGTCGGGGAGGAGTGGCTGACGCCGTTGATCGTCTTGGTGCCGCTGCCCTCGGCGAGCAGGTAGGCGAAGTGGTTGCCGATGCCCGAGGAGTAGTGCACGTCGAGGTCGGCGGCCTTGTCGCTCCAGCAGTCGGCGGACTTCCCGTCCTTCGACGGCTTGTCCATGCGGCGCAGGGCCTCCCGGCCGAGCCCGGAGCGGACGACCTTCTCGCCGATGAGCCAGTCACCGGGGTCCTTGGCGTTGTTCGCGTGGAACTCCACCAGCGTGCCGAAGATGTCCGAGGTGGCCTCGTTCAGTCCGCCGGACTCGCCCGAGTACGTCAGTGCCGCGGTCTTCGAGGTGACGCCGTGGGACATCTCGTGCCCGGCGACGTCCAGCGACACCAGCGGTCCGAGCTGCTTGCCGTCGCCGTCGCCGTACGTCATGCAGAAGCAGTTGTCGTCCCAGAAGGCGTTGTTGTAGTTCTTGCCGTAGTGGACGCGGTTGAAGGAGCCCTTGCCGTCGCCGGCTATGCCGCTGCGGCCGTGGACGTTCTTGTAGTAGTCCCAGGTGACGTCCGTGCCGTACTGCGCGTCCACCGCCACCGTGGCGCGGTCGGAGGTCGTGCCCGTGGCCCAGTGGTTGTCCGCGTCGGTGAAGAGCGTCGCGGGGGCGCGGGTCACGCAGACAGTCAGCAGGCACCGGTCCGTCTTGTTCTCCGCGTCGCCGGTGTACGTGCCGCCGCGCGTCGCGTCCTTCAGACCGTACGACGACCCGGACTTCGTCGTGTTCAGCGCGACCGTGCCGCCGTAGAGGGACTTGCCGTCGCCCGACACCGTCTCCATGGTGTCCCAGGCGTCGATCTGGTCGCCGGTCGTCGCGTCGGTCAGCACCGTGCGCCCGACCGGGTTGCCGAGTCCGTCGTGCGCGACCGCGTCGGTCTGCCAGGCCAGCTTCGGGGCGCCGTGCAGGGCGTCGACGACCAGGCGCGGCTTGGCGGTCAGCTTCTTCAGGGTCTCGCCGAGGTGTGCGGCGCGCAGCAGGCTCGCGGCCAGGTCGGCGGCCTTCGGGGCGGTCACCTTCGGGGTGACGCGGGCTATGGAGAGCGCGGACTTCGTCGCGCGGTTCGCGCCGCGGTAGCTGCCGTCCGGGTTCAGGTGGAGCACGAAGTCGCCGCCGAGGACCGGGAGTCGGTGATAGGTGCGGTCGTAGCGGACGTGCTGGGTACCGTCCTCGTCGACGACCACGTCCCGGGCCTTCGTCCCCTGGGCCGCTCCCAGGCCCAGTTCCGCGGCCCGGTCGGCGAGGACCGCCTCCGCGCTCTCGATCGCGTCGGACCGGGTCGGCCGTTCGTCCGCCTGGGCGGTGGGGGAAAGCACGGCGGCCACCAGGGCGCCGATGCCGGTGGCGGCCACGCCTGCGGTGGCGAGACGGGAACCTCGGACGGGACGTATCCGACTCATCGGTCTCCTCATACGGGCGCACCCGGTCGCGTGGGGTCGACCGGGGGCGGCGTTGATGTTGACCGCGAGTTAAGGCGGCCCGGACATGGCGTGTCCATAGGCCCGTTGTGCAGGTGTGTGAGGGTGCAGAATCGTTCCTGTGACCCTCCCTTTCTTCGTCTACGGAACGCTCCGCCCCGGCGAGGTCAACCACGGCCTCTTCCTGCGCGGCCGCACCCGCTCCGAGGAAGCGGGCCGGCTCGCGGGGGCGGTGCTGTACGAGGGGCCGGGCTATCCGTACGCGGTCGAGGAGCCGGGCGGGGGCGGCACGGTGAGCGGGGAGTTGATCACCGCCCTGCCGGAGTCGTACGGGGCGCTGCTCGCGGAGCTGGACCGGCTGGAGGACTACGTGCCGGGCGACCCGGACAGCCTGTATCTGCGCGTGGAGCGGAAGGTCGTCCGGGAGCTGGACGGGGCGACCGTGCGGGCCTGGGTGTATGTGGCGGGGCCGGGGGTGGCGGCGCGGCTGCGGGAGAGGGGGAGGCGGATCGAGGGCGGGGAGTGGCGGGGGTGAGGACACCCCTCGCCGTCCCGTCACCGCGCGCCCGCGCCACCGTCGGCTCACCGGCCGGGGGGGACGGCCTACAGCTGGTCCCCCATGACGGCCGGCTCCGGAGGATGCCGCCCGCCACCGTCCTTGATGTCCTGCTCGCAGGTCCGCCGGTCGTAGGACTGGTCGTTGGGGATCAGCAGCACTCCGGCGACCTGCTCAGGGTGCTCGACGTCGAGCCAGGCCTCGCCTGTGGGGTCACCGCCCGGCCCGAACGCCTCGGCCGCGTGGACCGTCTCGCACCCCAGCGCCACGCGCTTCTCATCGACCGCGCAGGCGTCCACCGCGGGGTCGGACATCTCGTCGGCCCCGTCGAAGCGGAAGCGGAAGCTGACCCAGTCGCCTTCGGAGGGCACCTGCGGGTGGGGCTCCAGACGCCAGTCGACGACCTCGGCGGTGACGCCGAGAGGCCGCCCGAACGGGTCCTCGACCTGTACCTTGCCCCGGGCCTCACCGCGCTCCGCCGTCGTGTCGGTGCAGCCCCAGGAGGCGGAGCAGCCCGACAGGGCGAGCACCACCAGAGCCGACGCGGCGCCGGCGAGCAGCCGTGCGGTGAACACGCGGGCGACCTCCTGTCGGGGTGGAGCGGCGCAGTGTATCGCGGGGCCTCGGCCCGCTGAGTGCCGTCAAGCGCCGTCGGATCAGGGGCGCGGGTCAGCCCCCGTACGGGCGCCTCTTCCGGGCCTCCCGCAACGTCTCGCCCCACCACACCAGTTGGTCCAGCATGGTCTTCGCCGCGGCGTCCGGGGCCGTGGGGTCGCGCAGGGTTCCCCCGTCGTCGAAGGACGCGCCCGCGTTGTGGAAGGAGACGGTGTCGCGGACCGTCACGGCGTGGAGTTCGGCGAAGACCTGGCGGAGGTGTTCCACCGCGCGCAGGCCGCCGGAGAGGCCGCCGTAGGAGACGAGGGCGACCGGCTTGGCCTGCCACTCGGTGAAGTGCCAGTCGATGAGGTTCTTCAGGCCCGCCGGGTAGGAGTGGTTGTACTCGGGGGTGAGGATGACGAAGGCGTCCGCGCGGGCCAGCTTCGGGGTGATGCCGGAGAGGGCGGCGGTCGCCCCGGGGGTCGGTTCGAAGGTCATCGGCAGCTCGGCCTCGGCGACGTCCACGACCTCGGCGACCAGGTCGTCCCGGTCCCGGAGATGACCGAGGAGCCAGTCGGCCACGACGGGACCGAAGCGGCCGTGGCGGTTGCTGCCGACGACGAGGGTCACCCGGAGGGGCTCGGTCGTGGGCAGGGCAGCGGTGGGTGTGTGCGTAACGGCTGAGTTCATGCGGCACAGCCTCATACCTCAACCTTTGTCGAGGTCAAGCCCGGACGCACTCCCTGGCCGGGTCACCCGTTCACACGCGCTCGTCAGGCTTTTCCGGTACGGCCCTCGGTATCGCCCTTGACCTGCCGAAACACGCTCCGGCGGACTGCTGGGGCCGGCATGCCCGACACCCGTTCACCCCAATTCTGACGCCCCCTCAGAAAGCGCGGCCGCCGCGCTGCCCGTTACCTCGGAAGGGCAGGTGCACGAACGAACCGCTCGAAGGAGCACCGATGCGACGTACCGCCCGGCCGCTGGCCGGCACCGCGCTCGCCGTCGCCGCCGCGGCCCTCGCCGCCGCTCCCGCGTACGGCGCCGCCGGCGGCCTGGAGGTCTCCCCCTCCTCGGCGGCCCCGGGCGGGCAGGTCACCGTGCGCGCGGCGGCCTGCGGCGACGGCGGTACGGCGACGGGTGACGCCAGCGCGGTCGGGGCCGGTTCCCTCAGCCTGGCACCGGGCCCGGGCGGCCCGGACGCGACCGGGCGGTTCAGGGTGCCGCCGAGCGCGCAGCCGGGGACGTACGAGATCACCGTGACGTGCAGCGGGAGCGGCCGGCGGATCACCGGTGATCTGGTGGTCACGCTGACGTCCGTGCGCGGGCAGGTGCATCCCAGGGGGAGTGTGAAGACGGGGGTCGGCGGCGCCCTGGGCCCCGATCCCGTACAGACCGCGGCCGGTGTGGCGGCCCTCGCCGTCGCCGCCGCGGGCGGTACCTGGCTCCTGCATCGCCGGGCGAGAGGCGACGGGATCTGACGGACACCCTCCGCTGTCCGTCGCCGGTACCGCATGTCCCCTCCCCCTCCGGGTCCGACGCCCCTCGCGGCCCGGAGGGGGGTACGGGGCCCGCAGGGCTCCTGGAACACAGAGGGCAGATCAGGGAGAAAGGGGCCGGCCATGCGCAGATTCCGCATATACGGCAACTCGTTCGGCAACCCGGCCAACGCCGCCATGGCGGCCGTCACGGTGTTCGCCCTGTGCTCCGGGGCATGGCTGCTGCGCCACGGCGCCGAGACACACCCACCGCCCCAGCCGTCCGCGGCGCAGGCCCACGCAGGGCAGGACGGTCAGGACGGTCACGACAGGGAGGCCGAGCAGGCCGGCCGGGCCGGTGAGCGGCATGCCGCGCCCGCGCTGCCGCCCTCGCCGCCCGACCGCATCCGCATCCCGGCGATCCGCGTCGACGCGCCCCTGACCGGGCTCGGCCTGACGAAGACCGGCAGCCTGGACGCACCGCCCGCCGCGCGCGGGAACCTCGCCGGCTGGTACGAGGCCGGGACCACGCCGGGTGAGCGGGGCACCGCGATCGTCGCCGGCCATGTCGACAACGCCGACGGCCCCGCCGTCTTCTACGGCCTGGGCGCCCTGACCAAGGGCAGCACGATCGAGGTGGACCGGCGCGACGGCAGGGTCGCCGTGTTCACCGTGGACGCCGTCGAGGCGTACCCCGCGAAGGACTTCCCCGACCAGAGGGTCTACGGCCCCGCCCGCCGCCCCGAGCTGCGGGTCATCACCTGCGGCGGCGGCTACTCACGGGCCAGCGGCTATCAGGGCAACGTGGTCGTCTTCGCGCACCTGACCGGGAGCCGGTGAGCCGCTCAGGATGTTGGCTCTCCCCCAGTCGCCGAGAGGTTCCAGGGCCCCGTTCAGGGAGACGCCCCGCGGCGTCAGCGAGTACTCCACGCGGGGCGGCACCTCGTCGTACGCCTCGCGATGCACCAGACCGTCGGCCTCCATCTCCCGCAAGTGCGACGCGAGCACCTTCTCGGTGACGCCCGGCAGCCCCCGGCGCAGTTCGCCGAAGCGGCAGGGCCGCTCGTTCAGCGCCCAGAGGATGAGCACCTTCCACTTGCCGCCGATCAGGTCCATCGCCGCGTCGATCCCGCAGACGTACGCACCCGGCCGCCGCCCCGTCGTCCCCATGCCCGAGCCCCTTCCCCTGCTGCCGCCTGCATGCTTCCCCCGGGGTAACCACCCACTTCCAAGTACGTACTTGAGCAGCCCGTTCCCCTCCGACGACTCTAAACGCCATGACTGACAACGCCGTTGTTCCCCGTACGCCCCTCACCCTCCTCGGCACCGGCGCGATGGGCACCGCCCTCGCCCGCGCCTGGCTCGCCGCCGGTCACCCGGTGACCGTCTGGAACCGCACCCCCGCCCGCGCCGAGGCCCTGGCCGCCGAGGGCGCGGCGGTGGCCGCGAGTGCCGCCGAGGCGGTGGCCGCGAGCCGCCTGGTGATCGTCTGCCTGCTCGACGACGCCTCCGTGGGCGAAGCCCTGGAAGGGGCCGATCTGGCGGGCCGCGACCTGGTGAACCTCACGACCGGAACGCCCGCCGAGGGCCGCGCACGCGCCGCCTGGGCCGACGCCCGGGGCGCCCGTTTCCTGGACGGCGGGATCATGGCCGTACCGCCGATGGTGGGGCAGCCGGAAGCAGGCGGCTACGTCTTCTACAGCGGCGCCCCCGAGCTGTTCGAGGAGCACCGCGACACCCTCGCCGTCCCGGTCGGCACACGCTATGTCGGGGCCGACCCGGGCTTCGCCGCACTGCACGACGTGGCGCTGCTGAGCGCGATGAGCGGCATGTTCGCGGGCGTCACACACGCCTTCGCGCTGATCCGCCCGGAGGACATCGCGCCGAAGGACTTCGCGCCGCTGCTCATGGACTGGCTGACCGCGATGGCCCCGGCCGTGCACCAGACCGCCGCCGGGCTGGAGAGCGGCGACTACACCAGGAACGTCGTCTCCAACCTCGCGATGCAGGTCAAAGGCAACGCCACGCTGCTGCGCACGGCCGAGGAGCAGCGGGTCAGCCCGGAGCTGCTGACCCCGTACATGGCGCTGATGGAGCGGCGACTCGCCCAGGGGCACGGCGACGAGGACGGGACGGGGATCGTCGAGCTGCTGGACCTGCGGCGCGAGGCGTCCGCCTAGGCCGGCCACTGCTCGTACGCCAGGTTCGCCACCAGCGCGAACACCACCGTCAGCAGGACGACGCGGACGAAGCCGCTGCCCTTCTTCAGGGCGGTGTGGGCGCCCAGGGTGCCGCCCGCCAGGTTGAAGACGGCCATCAGGGCGGCCAGTTGCCACAGGACCGCGCCCTGCCAGGCGAAGGTGGCGAGGGCGCCCGCGTTGGTGCAGCAGTTGACGATCTTGGCGGTCGCGGAGACCGAGACCAGGTCGAGGTGGAGGACGGCGGTGAGGGCGAGGACCAGGAAGGTACCGGTGCCGGGGCCGATGAGGCCGTCGTAGAAGCCGATGCCGAGGCCCGCGAGGCCGATCGCCGCGAGGATCTGGCGCCGGGTGGCCGGGCCGGTCGCGGGGGCCGTGCCGAAGGCGGGGCGCAGGATCACGAAGGCCGCCACCGCGAGCAGCACCACCATGATCACCGGCTTGAGGACGTCGGTGCTCATCCCGGCCGCGAAGAAGGCCCCGGCGGAGGAGCCGGCGAGGGCGGCGAGACCGATGCGGACCGCTGTCCTCACGTCCACCGGGGCCTTGCGGGCGTATGTCACCGCCGCGCCCGTGGTGCCGACGATGGCGACCGCCTTGTTGGTGCCGAGCGCGTGCGCGGCCGGCGTGTGCGACGGCAGCCCAAGCAGCAGTACCGGCAGCAGCAGAAGCCCGCCGCCGCCGACCACGGCGTCGATCCATCCGGCGGCGAGGGCCGCCAGACACAGCAGGACGATCATGGTCAGCGATATGCCGGGCATGATCGAGACCCTATGCGAGGCCCGTGCGCGCCCCTCACAGTCCGCCGTCAGCGCACTTCAGGAACCCTCACACCCGCCCCCCGCCCCCGCTGAGGGCAGCGTTCCCCGTGGGAAACAGATGTGATGCTGCCGGGTAACACCGGCACCGCACGCTCAAGGACATGACCTCGAATGAGCGTGTGGTGGTGATCGGCACCGGCCTCGCGGGCGTACGGCTCGCCCGGCGGCTCGGTGAGCTCGGCACGCCCGCGCTGCTGATCGGCGAGGAGGAGCACCCGCCCTACAACCGGGTGCTGCTCGCCGAGGTGCTGGCCGGACGGTACAGCCCCGAGGTGATCGCCCTGCCGGCGCCCGCGGAGCTGACCCGCGGCCGGGTCACCGGCATCGACCGTGCCGCGCGCACCGTCGCGTGCGCGGACGGTTCGGTGATCGCATACGACCGGCTGGTGCTGGCCACCGGTTCCAACCCCGTACTGCCGCCGCTGCGCGGGCTGTTCACCGAGGACCACCGGCTGCCCGAGGGCGTGCACGCCTTCCGGACCATGGACGACTGCCTGGGCCTTTCCAAGGCGGTCCGGCCCGGAGCGAAGGCCGTCGTCATCGGCGGCGGGCTCCTCGGGGTCTCCGCGGCCCGGGCGCTCGCCCTGCGCGGCGCCCAGGTCGTGCTCGCCCAGCAGTCCGAGCGGCTGATGGAGCGCCAGCTCGACCCGGGCTCCTCGAAGCTCGTGAAGCGGCATCTGAGCGAGCTGGGCGTGGAGGTGCACACCGAGTGCCGCGTGCGGGACGTGCGCTGCGTCGCCGGTGCCGTCCGCTCGGTGGAGATGGCCGACGGGTACGCGCTCGACGCGGACCTCGTGGTCGTCGCCTGCGGTGTCCGCCCCCGGGTGGGCCTCGCGCAGGCCGCCGGACTCGACGTCCGCAAGGGCGTCGTCGTGGACGACGAGATGCGCACCTCCGACCCGTACGTCCACGCGATCGGCGACTGCGCCCAGCACGACGGCGTGCTCTACGGCCTCGCCACCCCGGCGCTCGAACAGGCCGACGCGCTCGCCGAGTTGCTGGCCGGTGACGCGACCGCCCGGTACACCGGGACGCGTTCGCTGACCCGGCTCACGCTCACGGGGCACGACAGCCCCTTCGACCTCGCCGCGTTCGGCGAGACGGAGGCCCTCCCGGGCGACGACGTCGTCCAGCTCGCCGACGCCACCCGCGGCACCTACCGCAAGGTCGTCGTCCGCGACGACCGCCTGGTCGGCGGGGTCCTCGTCGGCGAACTCGGCACCGTCGGCGCGCTCGCCCGCGCCTGGGAGGGAGCAGAGCCGCTCCCCTCCGACGGCGGCCCGCTGCTCCACCTGCTCACCAACGATGGAGGCTCCTGATGACCGCCACCCCGGAGGCCACGGAGGCCACCCCCACGATCGTGCTCGTCGGCCACGGCATGGTCGGCCAGCGCTTCCTGGAGGCGCTCGCCGAGCGCGGCCTGACCGCCACGCACCGCGTGGTCGTGCTCTGCGAGGAGCCGCGTCCGGCGTACGACCGCGTGCAGCTCACCTCGTACTTCGCGGGCAAGTCGCCCGAGGACCTGTCCATGACGGACATGGAGTTCATCAAGGACCACGGCATCGAGCTGCACGTCGGCGACCCGGCCGAGACCGTCGACCGGGAGGCCCGCAGGGTCACTGCCCGCTCCGGTCTCGTCGTCGACTACGACGTGCTGGTCCTGGCCACCGGCTCCTACCCGTTCGTGCCGCCGGTCCCGGGCAAGGACGCCGAGGGCTGTTTCGTGTACCGCACGATCGAGGACCTGCTCGCGATCGAGGAGTACGCGAAGAACGCCCAGGTGGGTGCCGTGGTCGGCGGCGGTCTGCTCGGACTGGAAGCGGCCGGTGCGCTCAAGGGGCTCGGACTCACCTCCCACATCGTGGAGTTCGCCCCGCGCCTGATGCCCGTCCAGGTCGACGAGGGCGGCGGCGCGGCCCTGCTGCGCACCATCGAGGAGATGGGCCTGAGCGTCCACACCGGCGTGGGCACGCAGGAGGTCGTGGTCGGCGAGGACGGCGCCGTGACCGGCATGAAGCTGTCCGACGGCTCCGAACTCGCCACCGACCTGGTGGTGTTCTCCGCCGGTGTCCGCCCCCGCGACCAGCTGGCCCGCGACTGCGGTCTGACGGTCGGCGAGCGCGGCGGCATCACGGTCGACGAGCAGTGCCGCACGGTGAACGACCCGCACGTGTTCGCGATCGGCGAGTGCGCGCTGGCCTCCGACGGGCGGGTGTACGGCCTGGTGGCCCCCGGCTACGAGCAGGCGGAGACCGCCGCGGCCACGATCGCGGCGGACGAGGCCGCCTTCACGGGTGCCGACCTGTCCACCAAGCTGAAGCTGCTCGGCGTGGACGTGGCGTCCTTCGGTGACGCGCACGGCACCGCCGAGGACTGCCTGGACGTCGTCTACTCCGACTCCCGCTCCGGCCTGTACAAGAAGCTGGTCATCGGCCGCGACGGCACGCTGCTCGGCGGCATCCTGGTCGGCGACGCGGAGGCGTACGGCACGCTGAAGGCGTTCACCGGCTCGGTCCCGCCGGTCTCCCCCGAGTCGCTCGTGCTGCCCGCGGGGTCCGGGGAGTCCGTCCAGCTCGGCCCGTCCGCGCTGCCGGACGACGCGATCGTCTGCTCCTGCCACAACGTCTCCAAGGGCACCATCCGCGGCGCGGTCACCGACCACCAGTGCACGACCGTGCCCGAGGTGAAGAAGTGCACCAAGGCCGGCACCGGCTGCGGCTCCTGCGTCAAGGTCCTCGGCCAGCTCGTCAACGCCGAGCTGGAAGCGAGCGGCATCGAGGTCGACAAGGGCCTGTGCGGCTGCTTCGGGCAGACCCGCGAGGAGCTCTACGAGATCGTCCACGCCCTGCGTATCAACACCTACCAGGACCTGCTGGACCGGCACGGCCGCGAGGAGGCCCGGGGCGGTGACGGCTGTGAGATCTGCAAGCCGGCGGTCGGCTCGATCATCGCCTCCCTCGCCCCGGCGATCGGCGCGAGCGGCTATGTCCTGGACGGCGAGCAGGCCTCCCTCCAGGACACCAACGACCACTTCCTGGCCAACCTGCAGAAGAACGGCTCCTACTCCGTCGTCCCGCGTATCCCCGGCGGTGAGATCGCCCCGGAGAAGCTGATCGTGATCGGCGAGATCGCCCGCGACTTCGGCCTCTACACGAAGATCACCGGCGGTCAGCGGATCGACATGTTCGGTGCCCGCGTCGAGCAGCTCCCGCTGATCTGGGCCCGCCTGGTCGACGCCGGCTTCGAGTCCGGCCACGCCTACGGCAAGTCGCTGCGCACGGTGAAGTCCTGCGTCGGCCAGACCTGGTGCCGCTACGGCGTCCAGGACTCGGTCCGCATGGCGATCGATCTGGAGCTGCGCTACCGGGGTCTCAGGTCGCCGCACAAGCTCAAGTCGGCGGTCTCCGGCTGCCAGCGCGAGTGCGCCGAGGCCCAGTCGAAGGACTTCGGCGTGATCGCCACGGCCAACGGCTGGAACCTGTACGTCGGCGGCAACGGCGGCGCTACCCCGCGCCACGCGGACCTCCTGGCCCAGGACCTGTCGGACGCCGAACTGATCCGCCTGATCGACCGGTTCCTGATGTTCTACATCCGTACGGCCGACCGCCTGGAGCGCACCTCGACCTGGCTGGAGCGGATCCCGGGCGGCCTGGACCACGTGAAGGACGTCGTCGTCCACGACTCGCTCGGCATCTGCGACGAGCTGGAGAAGCTGATGCTGGCGCATGTCGCGTACTACCGCGACGAGTGGGCCGAGACCATCAACGACCCCGAGAAGCTGGCCCGGTTCGTGTCCTTCGTGAACGCGCCGGACACCCCGGACCCGGTCGTCGCCTTCGTGCCCGAGCGCGACCAGATGAAGCCCGACCTGCCGCTGCTGTCCATCGGTATGCGACCCGCCGACGTTCTGGAAGGAAGCGCCCAGCGATGACCCTGGCACCCGAGACCACCGAGCTGAAGATCGAACTCGCCCTGGACGGGGACTGGTTCACGGTCTGCGACCTGAGCACCCTGCTCCCTGGCCGCGGGGTGGCGGCACTGCTGCCGGACGGCCACCAGGCCGCGATCTTCCGCGACCGCTCCGGCGAACTGTTCGCCATCGACAACCGCGACCCCTTCACCGGCGCGGCCGTCCTCTCCCGCGGCCTGACCGGCACCCACCAGGGCCGCCCGTTCGTCGCCTCGCCGCTGCTGAAGCAGCGCTTCGACCTGGCGTCCGGGGAGTGCCTGGACGACGAGACGGTACGGGTGACGGCGTACAAGGTGCGGGCGGCGTAGGAACGCCGGGCTTCTGTCGGGTTCCTGTCGAGTTCGCCGACCGGGGAGCGGTGCGGGGGGTACGTCGCGTTTCATCGAGGCGCACCCCCACCTTCCCTCCCACGGAGGCGCGATCATGACTCGGAACCACTTCCAGCCGTCCCGGCGGACCGTGCTCGGCGGGGCCGTCGCCGCGCTCGCGGCCGCCGGTACGGGCACGGTCACGGCACAGGCCTCGCCCGGGGCCTCGTCCCGGGCCTCGGCCTGGCCGGGCGAGTTCCCGCTGCCCGACGGGTGGCTCCCCGAGGGGATCACCACAGGCAGTAGGCCGTACGCGTACATGAGTTCACGCGCCGACGGCTCGATCTACCGCACCGACCTGCGCACCGGCGAGGGCCGCGTCCTGCACCGGGGCGCCACCGGCCTCGCCTCGATCGGCCTGAAGCTGGACCGCGACGGCCTGCTGTACGTGGCGGGCGGAGCCGGAGGCACCGCGAAGGTCGTCGACGCGCGCGACGGTGAGCCGCTGACCACGTACCAGCTCACCCGGAACGCCGCGCCCTTCATCAACGACGTCGTCCTGCACCGGGACCGCGCCTGGTTCACCGACTCCCGGGACGCCGTGCTCTACGGTGTCCCGCGCGGCCGCGCGGGCGAGGTGCGCGCCCTCCCGCTCACCGGCGAGTGGGTGCAGGCACCGGCCGGGACCAACAGCGCCAACGGCCTGGTCGCCACCCCCGACGGACGCGGCCTGATCGTCGTCAACGCGGGCCGGTTGTACACCGTCGACCTCCGGAACGGTCACGCCACCGAGGTCGCGCTGACCGGCGCGGCCGACGTGACCAACGGTGACGGCCTGGTCCGACTGGGCCGCACGCTGTACGTCGTCCAGAACCGGCTGAACAAGATCACCGTCTGGGACCTCGACCGTAACGCGACCGCGGCCACCCTGCGCAGGACGATCACCGACCCCCGCTTCGACGTCCCCACCACCGCCGCCCGCTTCGGCGACCGCCTCTACCTCGTCAACGCCCGCTTCACCAGCCCGCAGACGCCGGAGACGACGTTCAACGCGGTGTCGGTGTCGCTATGAGGGAGGTGGCCGGGGCGGCTCCGGCGGCGCGTGCGCAGTGCGGCCAGTCGCCGAAGTCGCGGTCCTCGCTCCACAGCCGTCTGGCCGCCTGGATGTTCCACTCCGGGTCCAGGGCCTGACGCGGGGTACCGCCCAGTTCGCGCAGCCGGGCGTCGGAGATCTGGAACAGGCCCCAGTTCCGGGTGCCGTTGGTGTTGGGCAGGATGTGCAGCGGGTCCAGGAAGGACTGGCAGTCGGCGATGGCCACCGCCTTGTCCGGAACCTCGGGGAACACCTCCCGGACCCGCTGCCGCACCTTCTCCTGCGACCACACGCTCATCCTGACCCGTGAGGCGTACAGCGCCTTCTTGGTGGGTTCCCCGACGACGCCGTTGGGCTGGATCCCGGCCAGCACCTGGAAGGCGGTGACACGGCGCAGGGTCTGCGGCCCGAAGCTCCCGTCGACGCCGATGTCCGCGCCCTTGGCGTGCAGCAGGCGCTGCACCTCCCGTACGCACTCGTCGTGCTCGCCCATGGCGATCACGGGCGGGCAGTTGGCCGAGAACAACGGCCGGTCGTCACCGGAGCCGCGTTGGCCGCCGCCGTTGCCGGACGGCGTCCGGGCGCCGTACAGCGCCCAGGCGGAGACGCTGAGGGCCGCGAGGATCGCGGCGGTGACGACGGTGGTGCGGAGGCGGCGCCGGCGTGTGCGGTCGGTGGGCCGGGGCGCGGGGGCCGGTACGGGGCCGGGCTCCCCGGCGGTGTCACGGGCCGGTTCCCCTTCCGTCTCCTCCTCGGCTTCCGGTGTCTCTTCCGCTTCCGTCTCCTCCCGCACTCCTTCTTCGGCTTCCTGTCCTGTGTCCTGCTCCGTTTCCGTTCTTGTTTCCGCTTTCTCTTCCTCGGCTCGGACCGCCGCGGTTCTCGCCGCGTCCGCCAGGGCCCACAGGCGGTGCAGGGTGCGGAGTTCCTCCGGGGTCGCGCCGCAGACCGTGGCCAGCCGGTGGACGCTGCCGTAGTCCTGGGGCACCGAAGTGCCGCGGCAGTAGCGGTGCAGGGTCGACCCGGCCAGGCCGGATTTCCTGGCGAGGGCCTCGTAGCTCAGGCCCGACCGGCTCTTCAGCGAACGCAGCAGCGCGGCGAACCGTTCCGTTTCCGGGCATACGGACATCGGGTTTCCCCCCTCGGACACCCCCACGGGCGCTGGTCGGGCGCCTCAGGCGCCACTGTGCCACCAAAGGCATCCCATGGCCGTCCCAACGGTTTCGGAACGCGCCAGTCAGGCGCCGTCCCACCCGTCCCGGCATCCCAGCCGGCCCCGCTGTCCTTGCCGGACCGATGCGGCCCTTGCCAGCGTCGGGCCGTCCGAACGACCGGCCCTCCGACTCTCGAGGAGACCAGGCTCATGCGCCTTTCCGTCCGCAGGTACTCCCGCACCACACCGCTGTTCGCGGTCCTCGCCGTCAGCGCCGCCGCCCTCACGACCCTGGCCGTGCCGTCCTCCGCTTCGGCCGCCCCGGCCGCTCCCGCGGCGGTGGACTGCGCGAGTGGGCACATCTGCTTCTGGACCGGCGCCAACTTCACCGGCAGCAAGTGCGCGTGGGACGTCGCCGACCCCGACTGGCAGAGCGGCGCCATCAGGTGTTCCTGGGCCGCCACGACCAACGTGAAGTCGGTGTGGAACGCCGGCACCAGCAGCTCCACCGGTGTCGCCTACTACCGGGGCGCCGACTACAGCGACCGGATCGGCTGCACCCGGCAGCAGCACGGCGGCAACCTGGCCGGTACGTACAAGGTCCGCTCGCACCGGTGGATCAGCGGCAGCTGCGGCTGACGGGGCCGGGGACACGCAAGCGGTGGCGTGCACGCCCGCTCCTGCGCGCACGCCACCGCTGCTCGTCCCGCGTGGGGGGTCATCCCAGGAGGGATGAGCGGGACTGTTCCTCCGGGAGGGGCCGGGTGTCGAGGTAGAACCACTCGGCATCGGCGGTGGGCCAGGGCGACGGCTCCCCCGCGCCGGCCGGCTCCTCGCCCATGCCGGCGACCGGGCGCCTGGGCAGCGGGGCGGCGGCCGGGGCCTCCGCCACGGACGCGGCGGTACGGGACCCGGCCGGTCCGGTCTGCCTGGCCTCCCCGGGCATCAGCAGTTCCACCCGGATCCCCAGTCCCCGCTGCTGGGCGGTGAACTCCTCGACCTGGCTGCGGCAGGCGTGGTCCAGGTGGGTCACGCCGGTCAGATCGAGCCGGATGCGCGGCTTCCCGGACGCGGCGGCCGCCTCCAGCGCCTCGATCACCTTCGGCAGGCGCAGGAACGTGGCGTTGCCGGCCATCACGACCTTGGCCGTGTCCTCCTCCATGTGCTGGCGGATCACGGTCTGCGACATGCGCAGCGCGGCCAGCACGATCCCCGCGGCGACGCCGAACAGCACGCCCTCCAGCAGCGCGGTCGCCACGATGACCAGCGTGGTCAGCGTCATCACCGCGAACTCGCCCCGGTCCTGCCGCCACATCTTCGGGAACTCGGCGGGCGCGAACAGCTTCCAGCCGCTGTGCACGAGGACACCGGCGAGCACGGAGATCGGGATCAGCGCGAGCACCTGCGGCAGCAGCAGCGCGAACGCGAGCAGCCACAGGCCGTGCAGCGTGCGGGAGAGCCGGGTCTTGGCCCCGGCCTGGACGTTCGCCGAACTGCGGGCCACGACCGCGGTGATCGGCAGTGCCCCGAGGACGCCCGCGACCGTGTTGCCGACGCCCTGGGCGACCAGCTCGGTGTTGTAGCGGGTGCGCGGGCCGCTGTGCATCCGGTCGACGGCGGCGGCCGTGAACAGGCTCTCGGCGGACGCGATGACCGTGAACGTGAGGATGGCGGTGATGATCGCCCCGTCGGTGAGCGCGCCGAACTGCTCCGCTCCCGGCAGGTTCACGGACGCGAGCAGATTGCCGACCTGGAGCGTCTTCACGTCCACGCCGGGCAGTGCGGCGACCACGATGCCGATGCCGACGGCGACCAGCGCGGCCGGGATCTTCCCGGCCGGGCCCGGCACCTTCTTCCACACGAAGCTGAGCACGATCGTGACGATGCCGAGCAGGGTGGCGATCATCGCCTGCGGGTTCGTCAGGATGCCTGCCAGCAACCCGGGGATGCCGGCCATGTTCTCGATCGCGGTGCCGGGGGCCTTGTCGTCGGCCATCGGATAGGCCTGGCTGAACATCAGCGGCACGCCGATGCCGGCCAGCATGCCCTGGACGACGGCGACCGAGGTGGCCTGGAACATCCGGCCCAGTTTCACCAGCCCCAGGACGATCTGCAGCAGCCCCGCGAACAGCACGATCACGCCGAGCATGGCCACGCCGACGTCGGCGACGGTGTCCGCCACGAGCGCGGCGAGTCCGGCGGCCGGGCCGCTGACCTGGAGCGTACTGCCCTTGACCGCGCCGACGACCAGGCCGCCGATCACCCCGGAGATGATCCCGAGTTCGGCCGGAACCCCCGAGGCCACGGCCACACCGATGCACAGCGGCAGCGCGACGAGGAAGACGACGAGCGAGGCGGTGATGTCGGTGACGAGGTCGGCCTTGGCCCCGGCCTTGCCTGCCGCCCCCTTCGCACCCCCCGTCACCATCCGGACGAGCCCGCCCAGCCCGCCTTCCCCGGCACGCCCTGCCGGACCTCCGGGAGAGCCGCCCCCCGCCGGGCCTGCGCCGGGACCGTCTCCTGCCGGGCCCGCGGCGGGACCGCGTAATGCCGGACCTCCGGCATGCCCACCCACCGACGTGCCCACGCCAGGACCCCCCGATGCCGGACCTCCGGCAGGCCCGCCCCCCGCCGGGCCTCCGCCGAAGCCGCCCCCCGGACGGACCCCGGGCGCCCCCGCCGCGCCTCCCGCCGGCCCGTCCATCGCACCGGCCCGCCAGTCCGAGGCACCCCCTCCGAAGCCACCCGACCGCCAGTCGCCCCCACCCTCGGAACCACCGCCGGCCCCCCAGTCAGCGACCACATCCGAAGCACCGGCCGGCCCCCAGCTCCCGGTGCCCTCCCCGGGACTGCCCGGCCCCCAGCCAGTGGGGCCGTCCGCCCCCCAGCCCGTGGGGCCCTCCGAACGACCACCCGCCCCCCAGCCGGCGGCGGCATCCGCTGACCCGGCCGGTCCCCAACTCCCCGTGTCCTGCCCGGGACCGCCCGGTCCCCAGCTCGCGGCAGCCCCAGACGCCCCCGACGCCGGACCGCCCACCCCTCGACCGGTCCCGCCCTCGGAACGACCGCCGGCTCCCCAATCCGCGAGGGCCTCCGAAGACCCTCCCGACCCCCAACTCCCCGTGCCCTCCCCGGGACCATTCGACCCCCAACTCCCCGTGCCCTCACCAGGACCACTCGCCCCCCAGCCCCCCGTGTCCTGCCCCGGACCACGACCGCCGCTCCCCCAGTCCGAAACGCCCCCCTCGGCCCCGGCCGCTCCCGGGTCCGCCATGCCTCCCCCCGGGCCGGCCCCCCGGCCACCCCGTGCGGCAGCACCCCGTCCCCGCGCATGCGCCCCGCTCACGCGGCATGCACCTGGAAGGTGCCGTCGTCGCCGCGTTCGTAGACGAACCCCGTGTCGACCTCGTAGTACCAGCCGTGCAACCGCAGCCGGCCCGAGTCGAGGCGCTGTCGGACGACCGGGTAACTCCGCAGTGCGGCCAGCTGGTTGACGACGTTGCCCTGGGAGACCTCCGGCAGTGACGGGTCGTCCGGCGCGGTCTCCAGTACGGACGTCAGCTCCGGGCGGGCGATGCGGAGCCAGGCGTCGACGCCGGGCAGCGCGGACAGGTCGTCGCCGGACTTCAGCGCGCCCATCGCACCGCAGTGTGAGTGACCGCACACCACGATGTCCTGAACCCCGAGCACCTCCAGTGCGTACTCGATGGTGGCCGCCTCGCCGGAGGCCCCGGGCCGTCCGTACGGCGGCACGATATTGCCCGCGTTGCGCAGCTCGAATATTTCGCCGGGCCGTGCGCCCATGATCAGTGATGGAATGACCCGCGAATCCGAGCAGGTGATGAACAACACCTCCGGATATTGCCCGTCAGCCAGTTTCCGGTATTCCCCGCTGTCGAAATCGATGCGTGTCCTGAACGTGCGGGCCCGATCGAGCAGTGCCTTCAACTCCGCCTCCTGAACTGGGGTTTCTTCCTCTGCACCCCACCGTAGACGGCCGACCTACAGAGGAAGGTTAAGCGAACTCCAGGCCCCGGACAGGAATTGAACATTCTTTGTCCCGCATATACAGACGAACGGTCGTCTTGTAGCGTGTGAACTCCCGGGCGGAGAATGCGAATTCACGCTGCCCGGATTCATGCCGGCTCACGGAGAGACAGGACGTATGGGCATACGAGTGCTGCTCATCGAGGACGACGAGACGATCGCCGAGCCGCTCACCGAGGGGCTCGGCCACTTCGGACTGACGGTCGATCATGTCGCCACGGGCACGGACGGGCTGAGAGGCCCGTACAACGACGTCGTCCTGCTCGACCTGGGACTGCCCGACATGGACGGCATCGACGTCTGCCGGGGCATCCGGCAGGTCTCGGACGTCCCCATCGTCATCCTCAGCGCACGCGGCGAGGAGGCCGACCGCGTACTGGGCCTGGAACTGGGCGCCGACGACTACCTGGCGAAACCTTTCAGCGTACGAGAGCTGGTGGCCCGGGTCCGAGCGGTGACCCGGCGCACGCAACGCACCCAGCAGACGTTCCCGGAGCCGCCGGCCACACCGGGCACACCGGCCGGCCCCGAGACACGGCAGCAGCCACAGCCACAGCCGTCGTACGAACCGACCCCCGCCCTCTCCTACGAGCCTCCCGCGGCGGCCTCGTACGACCCCGCCCCCGACCCCCCGCACGACCCGGGCCCGCTCGTGGTGGACCGCCGTACCCGCCAGGTCTGGGTCGGCGAGGCCCCCGTCCTGCTCACGCCCAAGGAGTTCGACCTGCTGGCGCTCCTCAGCGAGGACCCGGGCGCGGTCTACTCGCGTCAGCAGATCCTGGACCGCGTCTGGGACCCGCACTACGACGGCCCGACCAAGACACTGGACGTCCATGTCGCCGCGCTGCGCCGCAAGCTGGGGCATCCGGCGTGGATCCGGACGCTGCGGGGCGTCGGCTTCCGGCTGTCCGTGCACACCGGGCCGACCGCCGCGCAGGTGGCCTCTCCGTGACCCGCCGGCTGCTGCTCAGCTACCTCAGTCTCGCCGCGCTGGTGCTGCTCTGCCTGGAGATCCCGCTGGGCTTCGTCTACTCGCGCGGGGAGCGGGAGCGGGTGGTCAACGCGGCGAAGGACGAGGCCGAGTCGGTCTCCGCGTACGCCGCGCTGTCCCTCGCGGCGGGGCGGGCCGAGCGGGACCTGCCCAAGCGGGTGACGCACTGCGCGCAGCGCATCGGCGGGAAGGTGGTGATCGTCGACGCCTCGGGCGCGTCGCTCGCCACCTCCCACCCCAGGGACCCCGCGATGTCCGGCAATCTGGCCGCTCGGCCGGGCATCGCGGCGGCATTGCGGGGCACCTCGACGGTGGACGTCCGCACCTCCACCATCGGGGGCGTCGAGTACCTGTCGGTGGCGGCGCCGGTCGGCCAGGAGGCGCGGCCGGTGGGCGCGGTGTGGCTGACAGTGCCCACCCGCATGGTGCACGAGCGCGTCCACCACGTGTGGCTGCTGCTCGCCCTGGGCGGCTTCGCCGTGCTGACGGCGGTCACCGCGGTCGGCTTCGCCTTCGCCCGCTGGACGAGCCGCCCCATCCTCGAACTGGAGCAGGCCACACACGAGCTGGCCGAAGGCGGCGGCCCGTTCACCCCGGTGACGATCACGAAGGGTCCGCCGGAGGTCCGCAGCCTGGCCGCCGCGTTCAACCACACCGCGGCCCGGTTCACGCATCTGCTCGCCTCCCAGCGGGCGTTCGCGGGCGAGGCCTCGCACCAGTTGAAGACTCCGCTGGCGGCGCTGCGGCTGCGCCTGGAGAACCTGGAGCCGGACATCGCCGCCCGGGCCCGGGGCAGCCTCACCGCCGCCGTCACGGAGACGGACCGGCTCGCCCGGATGGTCGAGCACCTGCTGGCGATGGCCCGCCTCGAGGAGCACGCGGCGATCCCCGCCGCCGTCGACCTGGGCGCGGTCTGCACGGAACGGCACCGCACCTGGCAGCCCATGTTCGCGCGGGAGGACGTCTCCCTCGTGCTCTTCGCGGGGAGCGTGGGCCCGGTGCTCGCGGTGCCGGGAGCCGTCGAGCAGATCATGGACAACCTGCTCTCCAACGCGCTGCGGGCGTCCCCGGCAGGCAGCACCGTCACCATCGAGCTGCGTCTGCAGGCCCCCTCCCGCCGGGCCCTGCGGGACAGCCGCCCGCGCTGGGTCGACCTGCACGTCACCGACGAGGGCCCGGGCATGACGGAGGAGCAGCGTGCCCGCGCCTTCGACCGCTTCTGGCGCGCCCCGGGCGCTCCGAAGGGCGGCACGGGGCTCGGCCTCGCCCTGGTGCAGCGGCTCGCCCACGCCAGCGGCGGCGAGGCGGCCCTGCACGCGGCGGCGACGGGCGGCCTGGACGTGGTGATCCGGCTGCCGTCCGTACGCCCGCCGGTCGAGGGGCCAGGACCGGGCGGCGACCGGTCGAGAAGGCCGCGACGGGAGGCGCCGGCCCTGCCCGCGTGAGCGCGGGCGTGCGAACGTGGAGGCGGCACACAGCATGCCGCCCCGCGGCCACGAGGTGTCCATGCCCCGTCAACCCTGCCCCCATAGCGTCCCTTGCGCCTCCCCCACGCACGACCCTGCCGTCGACCGTCGGCAGGGCGGTACGGCACCTCCTGGAGTGAGAGTGGAACGTCGTAACCTCCTGCGTGCGGCCGTCATCGGCGGCACTTCGGCCGCCCTGGGCGGAACCCTGTGGCGCGGCGCCGCCCACGCGGCCCCGGCCCAGCCCGGCACCGGCCCCTACGGGGCGCTGGGCTCCCCGGACGCCAACGGCATCAGGCTCCCGAGCGGCTTCACGAGCCGCGTGATCGCCCGCTCCGGCCAGCAGGTCGGGAGCACGTCCTACACCTGGCACAACGCCCCGGACGGCGGCGCCTGTTACGCCGACGGCACGGGCTGGATCTATGTCTCGAACTCGGAGATCAACCCGTCGGGCGGCGCGAGCGCGGTGAAGTTCTCGTCGACGGGCGCGATCACCGGCGCGTACCGCATCCTCTCGAACACCCGCCAGAACTGCGCCGGCGGCAAGACGCCCTGGAACACCTGGCTGTCCTGCGAGGAGGTGTCCCTCGGCTATGTCTACGAGACCGACCCGTGGGGCACGAACGCGGCGGTGCAGCGCGCGGCGATGGGCCGCTTCAAGCACGAGGCGGCGGCGGCCGACCCGGTGCGCAAGGTGGTCTACCTGACCGAGGACGAGTCGAACGGCCGCTTCTACCGCTTCGTGCCGACGACCTGGGGCAACCTGTCGTCCGGCAAGCTCCAGGTGATGGTCGCGGGCGGCGCCACGAGCGGCTCCTTCACCTGGACGGACGTCCCCGACCCGGACGGCTCCCCCACGGCCACGCGCTCCCAGGTCTCCGGCTCCAAGTCCTTCAACGGCGGCGAGGGCTGCCACTACGCGAACGACACCGTCTGGTTCACGACCAAGGGCGACAACCGGGTCTGGCAGCTCAACCTGCTGAACAACACGTACGAACTGGCCTACGACGACTCCCTCGTCAACGGCACGGCCCCCCTCACCGGCGTCGACAACATCACCGGCACCTCCTCCGGCGACCTCTTCGTCGCGGAGGACGGCGGCAACATGGAGATCTGCGTCATCACCCCGGACGACGTCGTCGCCTCGTTCCTGCGCGTCGACGGCCAGTCGGGCTCGGAGATCACGGGCCCGGCCTTCTCCCCGGACGGCACCCGCCTCTACTTCTCCAGCCAACGAGGCACGACCGGCAGCTCCTCGGGAGGCATCACCTACGAGGTGAAGGGCCCGTTCCGCTCGTAGCCTCACGGTTCGACTTCACACAACCATCACAAGATGGTCACCTTGCCATCATCAAGGGCCCGCCGATC
Source organism: Streptomyces sp. NPDC008137 (assembly GCF_042957035.1). Lineage (NCBI taxonomy): Bacteria > Bacillati > Actinomycetota > Actinomycetes > Kitasatosporales > Streptomycetaceae > Streptomyces > Streptomyces sp. NPDC008137. The sequence continues at coordinate 133,539 of NZ_JBIBHN010000001.1, forward strand.
CTACGGTCATCCCCTCACGTAACACCTCTGGGGGGATGACCATGACCAATCCGTACGGCGGCCCGCACAACAACCCGTATCCCGCACCGCCCGCGCCGCAGTCCGCACGCCCGGCGCCCCGCTGGGCCAGGAAGCGCTACGTGCTGCCCGCCCTGGGCCTGGCCCTGTTCATAGGCGCGGGCATCGGCGCGGGCGGCGGGGAGACCACCACCGACGCGAAGCCCGCGGCCGCGAAGCCCCAGCCGACCGTCACGGTCACCGCGACGGCGACACCGCTCGCGAAGAAGCCGGAACCCGCTCCCACGGTCACCGCCACCAAGACCGTCAGGGCCACCACCACCGTCACCGCCCGCCCGGCGACCGGCGGCGGCTCCGACGACAGTGACTCGGGGAACGACTCGGGCGGCGAGGACGTGTACTACGCCAACTGCAGCGCCGTCCGTGCCGCCGGTGCCGCGCCCATCAGCCGTGGTGAACCCGGGTACGCCTCCCACCTGGACCGTGACAACGACGGGGTCGCCTGCGACACGTGACCCCCACCCGCCGGTGTGACCATCGGCGCGTCCGGCCGTTCCTCCGGTTGGGCAGCTCGTACGGGCTGCCCGGCCGACGGAAGGAACACCACCGTGGACACGACCGTGCCCGCCCCCGACGCAGAGCCCGTGCTGCCGCGCGCCGAGTGGGTCAAGACGCTGCCGCAGACCATCGTCGCGTCGTGCGTTCTGCTGCTCGACGCAGAGGACCGGATCCTGCTGCTGCGCTATGCCGGCTGCCAGCCCGCCGCCGGGCTCTGGGGGCTGCCGGGCGGCATGCTCGACCACGGTGAGGACCCCCTCGGTGCCGCGCTCCGGGAGTTGTACGAGGAGACCGGCATCGTCCTCGACCGGGCTCCCCGGCTCATCGGCTACGACCACCGTGCCGACGTGAACGGCACGGGCCCGGTCATCGACTTCTACTTTTACGGCGGCCGCCTTCCGGCAGAGCTGTCCGTCCGGCGCAGCGCCGAGCACGACGACGACGGCCTGTTCGCGCTCGGCGACCTGGAATCCACCCCGCTGACAGACCTGTTGCCTGCCCTGACCGCCCTGCACACGGCCGCGCTGACCGGAACCGTCGTCTGCCTGCGGGAAGGCCTGCCCCAGTGACCGCGCCACGCCGCCTGGCGGCAGCCGTCCTGGCTTCCCTCGTACTGTCCCTGACCCTGAACACGCCCTCGTCCCCGGCCACGACATCCCTCACACCGGACGGGCTGGAACAGGAGGCGGCGAGGGCCCTGGAAACCACCCGGGCGGTCAGCGTCCACATCCGCGTCCGGGACCGACGGCACACCGTCGAGGCAGGCGCCGGAGAAGCCGCCCTCGGCACCGGCCGTCCCGTGCCGGACGGCGCGCGCTTCCGGGCCGCCAGCGTCACGAAGTCCTTCGTGGCCGCGACCGTGCTGCACCTGGCCGCCGAGCGGCGGCTGTCCCTGGACGACACGGTGGAGCACTGGCTGCCCGGCCTCGTCCGGGGACACGGCAACGACGGCCGCCGCATCACCGTCAGGCACCTGCTCCAGCACACCAGCGGCCTGCACGACTACGACAGCACCGAGCTGACCGGCAGGACGGCCCCCGACTTCGAGCGCCGGCGCCTCGACCACATCGACCCCGGGCGCCTCGTCGCCGCCGCCCTGCGGCACGCCCCGGACTTCCCCCCTGCCGCCCCCGGCGACCCCGAGCCCCGCTGGAGCTACTCCAACACCGGCTACCACCTCCTGGGCGCCATCGTCGAGAAGGTCACGGGACGCCCCTGGGCGGAGGAGGTGCGGGACCGGATCGTCCGCCGGCTGGGGCTGCGCGACACCCGTGTCCCGGGAGACGACCCGTACCTGCCGAAGCCGTACGCCCGCACCTACCACCGGTTCGCCGGGTCCGGCGGCTACACCGACACCACCGTCCGGAACATGGCGTGGGCCGGTGCCGCCGGTGCGCTGGTCTCCACGTCCCGCGACCTGGACCGGTTCTTCACGGCCCTGCTCAGCGGTGAACTGCTGCCGCCCCGGGAGCTCGCCGCGATGCGCACCACCGTCCCGGCCAACGAGGAGCACCAGCGGTTCACACCCGGGCTGCGCTACGGCCTCGGCCTGATGCGACAGCCGCTGCCGTGCGGCGGCAGCCGCTGGGGCCACCACGGCGACCTCGAAGGCACCTTCGTCCGAACGGGCGTCACCGCCGACGGCAGCCGGTCCGTGGTCGTCACGGCCAACGGCAGGACCACCGACGACACCCACCTCCTCACCACCGAGAAGGCCCTCCAGGGGATCATCGACCGGCTGCTGTGCCGGCCATGACCGGCGCTCAAGCCGTCGGCAGCAGATCGACGGCCCGCACCCGCTTCAGATGGATCAGGAGGTCGAAGCAGCGGCCCAGCGCGATATTGAACTCGTTGCGCTCTTCCGGGTAGGCGGTGCCGACACTGCGCGTGGGCCGGGCCGTGCCCAGCCAGCGACGTGCCGGGCCCGGCACGGTCCGCAGGTCCAGGACGTACCGGTCGTGGCGCACCCGGTCCAGCGTGTGCTCGTTGCCGCCGGGCCGGGCGGGGCCGACCGTGTGGGTGAGCATGTGCGTCTCCGCCGGGTCGGTGGCCTTGAACGCGCCACGGCCGAAGGTGAGCCCGATGCTCACATAGCCCCTGCCGAGCCGGTCGCGCAGGAACGCCCCCTGCGTCCTGGGCAGGACCTTCGGGTCCTCGGGTTCGTAGCCGACGTGGTTGTTGTGGCCCGCCAGCAGGATCCGGTGCCCGGTGTGCCCACGCCACCAGACGACGTTGTCCGCCATGACCTCGTCCCGCCACCGCATCGCCTCGGCGACCTGCCGCGGATCCTCGAAGTCGAAGCCGTAGCCGGTCGCCGTCTGGTGGATGACCGTGGCGTGCCGCAGCACCTCGGCGAACCGGCCCGCCTCCCCGCCCGGCGCAAGCGACTCGAGCAGCTTCAGGGCGCGTCCCGTCCGGGAGGCCATCTCCCGCCGTTCGGCGAGCGGCCGGGCGAGATAGGCCTTCTGGTACACGCCGGAAGGAACCGTCGGCCGCAGCCCCCGGTACAACTCCGCGAAGCGCGGCGCGAGTTCAGGCCGGACGCGGGCCACGTACTCCGTCACCCGGTCGTACAGGTCGGGCCCGGTGTAGCCCCAGTCGTCGCCCATGAACCGGACCGGGTCCCCGGGGTGCTCACGGTTGTACGCCCGCATCCACTCCACCAGTGCCAGGTTCTCGGCAGTGTTGTTCAGCGCGTAGGTGTACTGGAAGTCCTCCCGCATGATGCGCCGAGGGTCGCCCCTGCCGTGCACGACGTAGTCGTCGAGGCGCACTCCGGTGCTCCAGGCCGTCTCCAGGGCGAAGGTGCGAAAGCCCCGCCTCTCGACCAGGTACCGGAAGACCCGGTCCTTGACCGTGAGGAACTCGTGCGAGCCGTGCGTCGCCTCGCCCATCCCCACCACGGCCGCGCCCCCGACCGCTCCGCCGACCGGCCGGAGGTCGCCGGCGTCCCCGCCGGGTTCGGCGGTAGCCAGGGGACTCGCGGCCCGCTCCAGGACCGGCACGACCGGTTCTGTCGCAGCGCCGGGAACGGCGGCGGCAGGGGCCGGAGCGAGGAAGGCCAACCCCAGAACGATGAAGGTCCACGGACGCGGGCGCGACATACCCGCATACCTGCCCCGCGCGGAACAGCCGTGCCGCAGCAGGCCCGGGAATCACCCGAAAGGGCCAGTCGGCGCACGTGCGCCGTGGAGGTCTCGTCAGTCGTCGGCCTGAACCTCGATGTCCAGGATCTCCGCAAGCCGGGACAGCCCCTCGAGGGCACGCTCCTTGTGCGCGGACACGACGCGCGTACGCTCGGCCGGCGGCAGATGCCTGTCAGCCTCGGCAAGGAGGTCCGCGTACTCACCGAGTACCTGCAGGGTGAGATTCGCGAGCTGTCCCGCTCTGCGGTGCACGGGGTCGCCCGGGTTCAGATCGCCTTCGAAAATCTCCAGTGCCTCGTCCAGGTGCGAACGTCGGCCTGTACTGAGAGTGCCCGGGGCTGGCTTCTTGTCCATGCCTGAGTGTCCCGCAATGGCTGGACGAGTGAAGCGCCGACAGAGCGGGGCCGGCACCCCGCACAAGGTGCCGCCCCCGCTCTCCTCCGTGGTCCGGAGCCGCCGCGATCGGTTTTGAGGGTCGGGGACCGACGACGGCTCCGGGTTCTGGGTGGCCCCGGGCGGGGGCCACGCTCTAGCGGTGGTCGCTGCCCTGGGACTGGACCGCCGCCCGGCCCGCTTCCAGACGGGCCACCGGGATGCGGAAGGGGGAGCAGGAGACGTAGTCGAGTCCGACCTCGTGGAAGAAGTGGACCGACTCCGGGTCGCCGCCGTGCTCGCCGCAGACGCCGAGCTTGAGGTCGGGGCGGGTCTCGCGGCCGGCCTTGGCGGCGAGCTTGACCAGGGAGCCGACGCCGTCCTTGTCGATCGTCTCGAACGGGGAGACGCCGAAGATGCCCTTCTCCAGGTACGCCGTGAAGAACGAGGCCTCCACGTCGTCCCGGCTGAAGCCCCACACCGTCTGGGTCAGGTCGTTCGTGCCGAAGGAGAAGAACTGGGCCGCCTCGGCGATCTGACCGGCGGTCAGGGCGGCGCGCGGCAGCTCGATCATGGTGCCGATGGACAGCTTGAGCTGGGCGCCCGAGGCCGCCTCCACCTCGGCGATGACCTTGTCGGCCTCCTCGCGCACGATCTCCAGCTCCTGCACCGTGCCGACGAGCGGGATCATGATCTCGGCGCGCGGGTCGCCCTTGGCGGCCTTGCGCTCGGCCGCGGCCTCGGCGATCGCCCGGACCTGCATGGTGAACAGGCCGGGGATGACCAGGCCGAGGCGTACGCCGCGCAGGCCGAGCATCGGGTTCTGCTCGTGCAGGCGGTGGACCGCCTGGAGGAGTCGCAGCTCGTTCTCGTGCGGCTCCTGGCGGGACTCGGCGAGGGCCACCCGGACGGACAGCTCGGTGATGTCCGGGAGGAACTCGTGCAGCGGCGGGTCCAGGAGGCGGATGGTGACCGGGAGGCCGTCCATCGACTCGAAGAGCTGCACGAAGTCCTGCTTCTGGAGCGGGAGCAGCTCCTTGAGGGACTCCTCGCGCTCGGCCTGGGTGTCGGCCAGGATCAGCCGCTCCACCAGCTCGCGCCGGTCGCCGAGGAACATGTGCTCGGTGCGGCACAGGCCGATGCCCTGGGCGCCGAAGCGGCGGGCCCGCAGCGCGTCCTCGGCGTTGTCGGCGTTGGCGCGCACGCGCAGCCGGCGCTTGCGGTCGGCGAAGGCCATCATGCGGTGGACGGCCTCGACGAGCTCGTCGGCGTCGTCGGCGCCGGGGTGCATCCGGCCCTCGAAGTACTCCACGACCGGCGAGGGCACGACCGGTACCTCACCGAGGTAGACCTTGCCGGAGGAGCCGTCGATGGAGACGACGTCGCCCTCCTCGACGACGTGCCCGCCCGGCACGGTCATCCGGCGGCGCTTGGTGTCGACCTCCAGCTCCTCGGCGCCGCAGACACAGGTCTTGCCCATGCCGCGCGCGACGACGGCCGCGTGGGAGGTCTTGCCGCCGCGCGAGGTCAGGATGCCCTCGGCGGCGATCATGCCGTCCAGGTCGTCGGGGTTGGTCTCACGGCGGATCAGAATGACCTTCTCGCCCGAGCGCGACCACTTCACGGCCGTGTACGAGTCGAAGACCGCCTTACCGACCGCCGCGCCCGGCGAGGCGGCGATGCCCCGGCCGACCTGCGAGACCTTCGCGTCCTCGTCGAAGCGCGGGAACATCAGCTGCGCGAGCTGCGCGCCGTTGACGCGGGTGAGGGCCTCGGCCTCGTCGATCAGGCCCTGGTCCACCAGCTGGGTCGCGATCCGGAAGGCAGCGCCGGCGGTGCGCTTGCCGACGCGGGTCTGGAGCATCCACAGCACACCGCGCTCGATGGTGAACTCGATGTCGCAGAGATCCTTGTAGTGGTTCTCCAGCGTCTCCATGATCTGCATCAGCTGGTCGTACGACTTCTTGTCGATCCGCTCCAGATCGGCGAGCGGCACGGTGTTGCGGATGCCCGCGACGACGTCCTCGCCCTGGGCGTTCTGCAGGTAGTCGCCGTAGACGCCCTGGTGGCCGGAGGCGGGGTCGCGGGTGAAGGCGACGCCGGTGCCGGAGTCGGGGCCGAGGTTGCCGAAGACCATGGAGCAGACGTTGACGGCCGTGCCCAGGTCGTGCGGGATGCGTTCCTGGCGGCGGTAGAGCTTGGCCCGGTCGGTGTTCCAGGAGTCGAAGACCGCGTGGATGGCGAGGTCCATCTGCTCACGCGGGCTCTGCGGGAAGTCCCGGCCGGCCTCGGTCTTGACGATCTTCTTGAACTTGGTGACGAGCTTCTTGAGGTCGGCCGCCTCCAGCTCGGTGTCGACCGTGACCTTCTTGGCCGCCTTCGCCGCCTCCAGCGCGTCCTCGAAGAGCTCCCCGTCGACGCCGAGGACCGTCTTGCCGAACATCTGGATGAGGCGGCGGTAGGAGTCCCAGGCGAAGCGGTCGTCGCCGGCCTGCTTGGCGAGGCCCTGCACCGACTTGTCGGAGAGGCCGATGTTGAGGACGGTGTCCATCATGCCGGGCATGGAGAACTTGGCGCCCGAGCGCACCGACACCAGCAGCGGGTCGTCGGCCTGGCCGAGCTTCTTGCCCATGCGGGCCTCCAGGGCGTCGAGGTGTGCACTCACCTCGTCACGCAGTGCCGCCGGCTCCTCGCCGCTGTCGAGGTAGACCTTGCAGGCCTCGGTGGTGATCGTGAAGCCGGGCGGGACCGGCAGGCCCAGGTTCGTCATCTCGGCAAGGTTCGCGCCCTTGCCGCCGAGGAGGTCCTTGAGGTCCTTGTTGCCCTCGGTGAAGTCGTAAACGAACTTCACGCCCTCAACGCTCGCGGCCTGCTCGGCTACCGGGAGATCTTTGTTATCCGACACGGGTCTCGACTCCTCGAGGACGCGGTGGCTGCCCTGACGGCGAGGAACATACCCAGATCGAAGGCGTCTGGGTACGTCCATGCGCGCGTCATGCGCCTGTAACCACTCGTCCGCCAGCGGATCGAAAGTCAAGGCTTGGCAAGCAATCACAGCCGCACGTGTTCACTTCTTGAACGCATGAACCTCCATCAGGCTCCCTGAGCGCTCACCTGAGCGGCGTTCCACACGCTTGAGTTCGATCGATGAACGATCAAAGGGTGGCACTCAGTGCCACCCCTTGGAGAAGTGCAGTCGCTCATGATCCGCTCATCTGAGCGCAACCCTTATCAGAGGTGGCGAGAATCACGCTGCCACAGCCAGCCGGATTTCACCATGCGGACGCATCACGGGGGCGAAATGTCCCTGTCACACTCCGAGCGCCCGCAGCCGCTCCTCGACCCGCTCGGGGGCGTACAGGTGCTCCACGACCATCGCACCCGCCCCCACCAGCCCCGCACGCTCGCCCAGCCGCGAGGTCACCACGTCCAGATGGGCCGTGGAACGGGGCAGCGCCCGCTGGTAGAGCAGTTCGCGCACTCCTGTCAGGAAGGGAGTTCCGGCCAGATCTCCGGCGATCATCAGCACGCCGGGGTTCAGCAGGGTCACGACGGTCGCCAGGACGTCCCCGACCCGGCGCCCGGCCTCCCGGGCGAGACCGACCGCCTCGGGGTGCCCCGACGCCAGCAGATCCCGCACATCCGAGCCGGAGGCCGCGGGCACCCCGGCCTCCGCCAGCCGCCGCGCCACCGCCCCACCGCTCGCGATGGCGGCCAGACAGCCGTAAGAACCGCACCGGCACAGCGCCTGGGCGCCCTCCGGCACCCGGATGTGCCCGATGTCCCCGGCGCCCCCGTCGGTGCCCCGGAACACCGAGCCGTCCACCACGACCCCGGCGCCGATGCCGGTGGAGACCTTGACCAGCACGAAGGCCGAGCAGTCGGGGTAGCCGGTGCGCTGTTCGCCGTACGCCATGAGGTTGGCGTCGTTGTCCACCAGCACGGGCACGGCGGCGGCGCCGGTGTGCTCGGTCAGGGCCCGGGACAGCCGGCCCCTTATGCCGTAGCCGTCCCAGCCGGGCATGATCGGCGGCTGGACGACACGGCCGGTCTCGGTGTCGACCGGGCCGGGCACCGCGAGCCCGACACCGCACACCGAATCGGCCCCCTGCCCGGCCTTCTCCAGCAGCTCGGCGAACCAGCGGCCGAGTTCGCCGAGCACGGCATCCGGCCCGTCCTCGACGGCCAGAGTGCCGGAGTGCTCGGCGAGGATCTCGCCGCTCAGCGACAGCACGGCCGCCCGCGCGTGCCGGGTGTCGAGGTCGGCGGCCAGGACGACGGCGTGCTCGTCGTCGAACTCCAGGGTGATGGAGGGGCGTCCGCCCAACGGGGAGTCCACCGGTCCCCCGGCGCCCTCGCGCAGCCAGCCCGCGCGGAACAGCCGGTCGAGGCGCTGCCCGACGGTGGCCCGGGACAGTCCGGTCGCCTGCTGGAGCGCGCCCCGGGTCACCGCGCGGCGACTGCGCACCAGTTCGAGCAGTTCGCCGGCGCTGGCCTGGCCGGCGCCTCGTCCCGTTCTCTGTACAGCCCTCTGCCCCGTCCGCTGTCCCGTTCTCCCGGGCTGTCCGGTCATGCACACCCCCTTGTGTTTCCCAACCTTGCCTTACATAGTGGGTTTTGCGTGTTAAATAGACGTAACCCCACGGTAGCCGCAGCCGAACCAGTCGGCCGGACGTCTTTTCGGAGAGCCCCGAGTGGACCGCACCGCCCAACGCGCCCTACGCCGTACCGGACGCACCGTTGCATACGATCCGTCCAGCACCGTCTCACCCCTGCAGGTCAGGGCCGCCGCCGTGCTGGACGCGGGCTGGACGGGGACGTCCACCGTGCCCTCGCGCAGCCTGTATCCGCACCAGTGGTCGTGGGACTCGGCGTTCATCGCGATCGGCCTGCGGCACGTCTCGCCGTTACGCGCCCAGACGGAACTGGACACGCTGCTGGCGGCCCAGTGGGCGGACGGGCGGATCCCGCACATCGTCTTCAACCCCTCCGTCCCCCTCGACGCGTACTTCCCGAGCCCCGACTTCTGGCGCTCCTCGACCGCGGGACGTACCGCGGGCGCCCCGCGCACCGTACAGACCTCCGGGATCGTGCAACCACCGGTCCACGCGCTGGCGGCGTGGCTGGTGCACCTGGCCGACCCGGGCCTGTCGCGGGCGCGCGGCTTCCTCACCCGGATGTATCCCCGCCTCGCCGCCTGGCACCGGTATCTGCTGCACCGGCGCGACCTGGGCGGGGCCGGACTCGTGTCCGTCGTGCACCCCTGGGAGCAGGGCATGGACAACAGCCCCTGCTGGGACCGTCCGCTGACCCGGGTCACCCCGGCCCCGGCCCGCTCCTTCCGCCGCGCCGACCTCGACCACGGCTCCCCCGAGGACCGGCCCACGGACCTGGACTACGGGCGGTACGTGCGGCTCGCGAGCGACTACCGGGACCGCGGATACGCCGACGGCGGAATCGAGGGGGCGGCCCGCAGGGCCTCGGTTGAGGGTGGCGGTGGGAGACGGGCGGGCGAGTTCGCCGTGGAGGACCCGGCGTTCAACGCGCTGCTCATCGCCTCCGAGTACGCCCTGGCCCGGATCGCCCACGAGCTGGGCGCGGCGGGCTCGGCCCGGCAGGCCCGCGCCGAGCGGCTCACCGCCGCCCTGGTGGAGCGGCTGTGGGAGCCCGCGGCGGGGATGTTCCTGTGCCGGGACGTGCGCGCCGGCGAGCTGATCCCCGAGCGCGGTGTCTCCGGGCTGATCCCGCTGCTGCTGCCGTCGCTCCCGCGCGATCTCGCCACCACCCTGGTCCGCACGATGTGCGGCCCGCACTTCGGCCTCGGCGGCAGCACCCGCCTGGTGCCCAGCTACGACCTGCTCGGCGAGGCCTTCGACCCGCACCGCTACTGGCGCGGCCCGGCCTGGATCAACACCAACTGGCTGCTGGAGGGCGGCCTGCGGCTGCACGGTGAGCGCGGGCGGGCCGACGCCCTGCGCAAGGGCATCCTGCACACCGCCGACGCCTCCGGCTTCGCGGAGTACGTCGACCCGTACACGGCACAGGCCTGCGGCGCCACCGGCTTCGGCTGGACCGCCGCGCTCACGCTCGACCTGCTGCACGACCGGCCCGCAGGGGACAGAAACGGCGTCACGGCGATCACAGGAGGGGACCGGGGATGACGGACCGGCATCATCTGCTCGTGCACGGCGGGACGTTCGCCGCCGTGGGGGACCGCGGCGACATCAGCGGCTACCGGGGCGGCAGCGCCCCGGACGGAATGTTCGTACGGGACGCACGGCATCTCAGCCGGTGGCAGCTCACGGTGGACGGGGCCGTGCCCGACACGCTGACGCCGGTGGCCGACGGGGACACCGCGCGCTGCGTCCTCGTCCCGCGCGGCGGCCGCGACGAGCCGCCCGCGTACACGCTCTTCCGTGAACAGGCCGTCGGCGACGCCTCGTTCGTGGAGTCGCTGCGCATCACCAGCAACCGCCCGGCGCCCACGACGGTCCGCCTCGCGGTCACCGCCGACGCCGACTTCACCGACCAGTTCGAGCTGCGCTCCGACCACCGCACCTACACCAAGGCCGGTGCCGTCCGCTCCCGCCAGGTCCTCGGCCACGGCGTGGAGTTCACCTACCGGCGCGGCGAGTGGCGCTCGTGCACGACGGTGACGGCCGAGCCCCACCCGGACGCCGTGGAGGAGACCGGCACCGGCGCCCGCCGCCTGGTGTGGACCCTGGACCTCGCACCGCACGGCACCGCCGAGCTGATCCTGCGGGTCATGGCCCGCCCGCACGGCGAGCAACGGGCCCTGCGCGTCCCCCGCTCCCCGGCCGCCGTGCGGGAGCGACTGCTCGCCCGGGAGGGCGAGTTCTCGGCGGGCCTGGCCTTCCCGGCCGGCTGGCCTGAGCTGGCCGCGGCCTGCTCCCGGGGGCTCGCCGACCTCGCCCTGCTCCAGGTCCCGGCGAAGGGCCCGGACGGCGAGGAACTGCGCGTCCCGGCCGCCGGCGCCCCCTGGTTCCTGACCCTGCTCGGCCGGGACGCCCTGCTCACGTCGCTGTTCGCGCTGCCCTACCGGCCCCGGCTGGCCGCCGCGACCCTGCCCGCGCTCGCCGCGACCCAGGCCATGGACGCCGCCGCGAGCGAGGTCGCCCAGCCCGGAAAAATCGTCCACGAGGTGCGGCACGGCGAACTGGCCCACTTCGGCCAGGTCCCCTACGGCCGCTACTACGGCTCGGTCGACGCCACGCCGCTGTTCCTCGTCCTCCTCGGCGCCTACACGGAGCAGACCGGCGACACCGCCCTGGCCCGCCGCCTCGAACCCCACGCCCGCGCGGCGGTCGGCTGGATGCTGGACCACGGCGGCCTGACCTCGCGCGGCTACCTCGTCTACCGCGCCGACCAGGGCGGCCTCGCCAACCAGAACTGGAAGGACTCCCCCGGCGCCATCTGCTCCGCCGAGGGCACCCGCCCCCACGGCCCGGTGACGGCCGCGGGCGCCCAGGGCTACGCCTACGACGCGCTGCGCCGCACGGCGGGGCTCGCGCGCACGGTGTGGCAGGACGGGACGTACGCGGACCTGCTGGAGCAGGCGGCCGGTGACCTGCGCGACCGCTTCCAGCGGGACTTCTGGATGGCGGAGCACTCCTTCCCGGCGCTCGCGCTCGACGGCCGGGGCGAGCAGGTCGACGCCCTCGCCTCCGACGCCGGGCATCTGCTGTGGTCGGGCCTGCTGGACAAGGAGTACGGCGAACAGGTCGGCCGGCGTCTCCTCGAACCGGACTTCTTCTCCGGCTGGGGCGTGCGCACCCTGGCCGCCGGCCAGCCGGCCTTCCACCCGCTCTCCTACCACCGCGGTTCGGTCTGGCCGCACGACAACGCGCTGATCGCGCTGGGCCTGGCCCGCTACGGACTGCACGACGAGGCCCGCGCGATCGCCCGCGGCCTGGTCGACGCGGCGACCGCGACCGGCAACCGGCTCCCGGAGGTCCTCGCGGGCTACGGCCGCGACACCCACCCGGAGCCGGTGCCGTACCCGCACGCGTGCGTACGCGAATCCCGCTCGGCCTCGGCCCCGTTGGCGCTGCTCACGGCGGTCGGGGGCGTCTGAGCGGCGGTGGGCGGGACGGCCGGCCGGACGGTTGGCCGGACGATTGGCCGGGCGTTTGCCGGGTGTTTGCCGAGCGCTGGCCCGGCGGGCTGAACGCACCTGGTGGGCGCACCGTACGGAACTGAGGCGGACCCGATCCCCCACGCGGGTCCGCCACCTCGCCGGGTTTCGTACGGGAAGGACCTCCGGGTGCCTGTCTTCACACGCTTGCGCCAGTCATCACGGTCAGAGCCTGCGTCGGCACCGGCACCGGCACCGGCACCGGCACCGGAGACTCACGTGCCGGAATCCGGTCTCCGCACCCGCCACCCCCGCGCCGTCCGCGCCCTCCGCCGGACGACCACCACCCTCGCCGCCGCCCTGGTCCTCGGTGCCCTGCTGCTGCCCAACACCCTGCCCGCCGTCGGGCCGCAGAGCTTCACGCGCATACCGGCGGAGGCGGTCATCGGGGCAGTCGTGGTGCTGTGGCTGCCGCGCCGGCCCCGGCTGGCCGCGGCGACGCTGTACGGGCTCGGCCTGACCGCGCTGACCGCCGTGAACCTGCTCGACATGGGGTTCAACGAGTATCTGGGCCGGGGCTTCAACGCCGCGCTCGACTGGGACCTGCTGCCCGACGCCCAGGCGTACGTCGGGGACACCCTGGGCGGGGGCGTCGCAACCGCCGCCGCCGTAGGGGCGATCGTGCTGGTCCTGCTCCTGGCTGCCCTCATGGTCGCGGCGACGATCCGGCTCAGCGACCTGCTCGTCCGCCACCGGCCCCGGGCGGCCCGGGGCGCGCTGATCGCCGGTGTCGTCTGGGTCACCTGCTCCGCCCTGGGCCTGACGCTCTTCGGCGGGCCGATCGCCTCCGAGCGCGGTGCCGGAGCCCTCCGGGTCCACGCCCAGCGGACGGTGGAATCCCTGCGCGACGAGGCGGCCTTCGCGAGGCACGCCCAGGCGGACACCTTCGGCAACACCCCGCCCGACCAGCTACTGCCCGACCTGCGCGGCAAGGACGTCGTCTTCACGTTCATCGAGAGCTACGGCCGCAGCGCCATCGAGGACCCGATCATGGCGCCCGGCGTCGACCGCACCCTCGACGCCAGCGGCAAGGCCCTTCAGAAGGCCGGTTTCGCCGCCCGCAGCGGCTGGCTGACGTCGGCGACCTACGGCGGCAGCAGCTGGCTCGGCCACTCCACGACCATGTCCGGCCTGTGGATCGACAACCAGCGCCGCTACCGCACGGTCACCGCGGGCGGCCATCTCACCCTCACCAAGGCGTTCCAGAAGACCGGCGCCTGGGACACGGTCGGCGTGATGCCCGGCGTGCAGAAGGGCTGGCCGGAGGAGAAGTGGTACGGCCTCGACAAGCTCTACGACGCCTACGACCTGGGGTACAAAGGCCCGAAGTTCAGCTGGTCGACCATGCCCGACCAGTACGCGCTGGAGGCGTTCCAGCGCCAGGTGCACGGCAGGAAGCGCGACAAGCCGCTGATGTCGTTCGTCATCCTGACCTCCAGCCACCAGCCCTGGGCGCCCCTCCCGAAGATGGTCGACTGGGACGGACTCGGCGACGGCTCACGCTTCGACGCCATCGAGAAGGCCGGCAACAAGGCGTCGGACGTCATCACCGACACCACCAAGTCCCGGCAGGAGTACGGCAAGTCCATCCAGTACTCGGTCACCAGCCTCACCCAGTGGCTGGAGCGCTACGGCACCGACGACACCGTCCTGGTCTTCCTCGGCGACCACCAGCCCATGGCCCGGGTCAGCGGCATCCGCGCCAGCCGGGACGTGCCGGTGTCGATCGTCGCGAAGGACCCGAAGGTCCTCGACAAGGTCGCCGACTGGAACTGGACGGAGGGTCTCAAGCCCGACCGCGACGCCCCGGTGTGGAAGATGAGCGCGTTCCGCGACCGCTTCCTCAAGGCGTACGGCTCCACGCCGCACCGCTCGGGAGGCTGATCAGCCGCCGCGCAGCCCTCCGGTCAGCCGCCGATCAGCCGCCGGAGGTGTCGAGTTCGGCTTCCTCGCCGACCCCGGCACAGTCGTAGGGGTCCTTCAGCCAGCCGTCCGGCAGCACCACCCGGTTGTTGCCGGACGTACGGCCCCGGGGCCCGTCGGCGCCGGCGGGCCAGGGCTGGTCGAGGTCCAGCTCGTCCAGCCCGGAGCGCAGCTCCTCCAGCGAGGAGGTGACCGCGAGGCGCTTGCGCATCTCGGAACCGACGGCGAAGCCCTTCAGATACCAGGCCACGTGCTTGCGGAAGTCGATGACGCCCCGCGCCTCGTCACCGATCCACTCCCCGAGCAGGGTGGCGTGCCGGACCATGACGTCGGCGACCTCGCGCAGCGCTGGGCGGGCGATGTCCTGGGGGCGCCCCTCGAAGGCGGCCACCAGGTCGGCGAACAGCCACGGCCGCCCCAGGCACCCGCGTCCCACGACCACGCCGTCGACACCGGTCTCGCGCACCATCCGCAGCGCGTCCTCGGCCGACCAGATGTCGCCGTTGCCGAGCACCGGGATCTCCGGGACGTGCTCCTTCAGCCGGGCGATGGCGTCCCAGTCGGCGGTGCCGCCGTAGTGCTGGGCGGCGGTGCGGCCGTGCAGCGCGATGGCGGTGACGCCCTCCTCGACGGCGATCCGGCCGGCGTCCAGGAAGGTGATGTGGTCGTCGTCGATGCCCTTGCGCATCTTCATCGTGACGGGCAGATCGCCGGCGCCGCTGACGGCCTCGCGCAGGATGGCCCGCAGCAGGTTCCGCTTGTACGGCAGCGCGGAGCCGCCGCCCTTCCTCGTGACCTTCGGCACGGGACAGCCGAAGTTGAGGTCGATGTGGTCGGCGAGGTCCTCTTCCGCGATCATGCGGACGGCCTTGCCGACGGTCGCCGGGTCCACACCGTAGAGCTGGATCGACCGGGGCCGCTCCGTCTCATCGAAATGGATGAGCTGCATGGTCTTCTCGTTGCGTTCGACCAGCGCCCGGGTGGTGATCATCTCGCTGACGAACAGGCCCTTTCCTCCGCTGAACTCCCTGCACAGGGTGCGGAAGGGCGCGTTGGTGATCCCGGCCATGGGGGCCAGGACGACGGGGGGCCGGACGGTGTGCGGGCCGATCTGGAGGGGCGTGGACATGCATCCATTGTGCCGTGCAATGAGAGGGTAAAATTCATTAGTTAGCCACACTATCGAAATCGGCGTACGATGGCACGCATGCCCGAGCTCAGCCCCCGCCGCCGCATGCTGGTGCTCGCGATCTGCTGTATGAGCCTGCTGATCGTGAGCCTCGACAACACGGTCCTGAACGTGGCTCTGCCCTCCATGCAGCAGGACCTGCACGCGAGCACGTCCGGCCTGCAGTGGACGATCGACGCCTACACCCTGGTCCTGGCCTCGCTGCTGATGCTCGCGGGCTCCACGGCCGACCGGATCGGCCGCAAACGGGTCTTCATGGCGGGCCTGATCGTCTTCACCATCGGCTCGGCCCTCTGTTCCCTCGCGCCGAACCTGGAGGCGCTGGTCGCCTTCCGGATGATCCAGGCGGTGGGCGGCTCGATGCTGAACCCGGTCGCCATGTCGATCATCACCAACACGTTCACGGACCCGCGCGAACGGGCCCGGGCGATCGGCGTGTGGGGCGCGGTCGTCGGCATATCGATGGCCGCCGGTCCGCTGGTCGGCGGCCTCCTCGTCGAGTCGGTCGGCTGGCGCTCCATCTTCTGGATCAACCTGCCGGTGGGCCTCGCCGCCCTCCTCCTCACCCTCCGCTTCGTCCCCGAGTCCCGCGCGCCTCGCGCTCGCCGCCCCGACCCCGTGGGGCAGGTGCTGGTGATCGCGCTCTTCGGCTCGCTCACGTACGCGATCATCGAGGCGCCGACGACGCCGTTCGCGTCGATCGCCCCACTGGCCGTCCTGGCCCTGGCCGCCCTCGCCGGCCTGCTCTGGTACGAGCCCCGCCGCACCGAACCCCTGATCGATCTGCGGTTCTTCCGCTCGGCGCCGTTCAGCGGGGCCACGGTCATCGCGGTCAGCGCGTTCGCCGCGCTCGGCGGGTTCCTCTTCCTCTCCACGCTCTACCTCCAGAACGTCCGCGGCCTGACCGCCCTGGAGGCGGGCCTGTGGATGCTCCCGATGGCGGCCCCGACGTTCCTCTGCGCCCCGCTCTCCGGCCGCCTGGTCGGCACCCGCGGCCCACGCCTCCCGCTCCTGATCGCCGGCTTCGCGATGACCTCGAGCGGCGTGCTGTTCGCCGCCTTCGAGGCCGAGACCTCCGACGTCACGCTCTTCGCCGGATACGTCCTCTTCGGCATCGGCTTCGGTTTCGTCAACGCGCCCATCACCAACACGGCGGTGTCCGGGATGCCGCGCGCGCAGGCGGGCGTCGCCGCGGCGGTGGCCTCGACGAGCCGACAGCTCGGGCAGACGCTGGGTGTCGCGGTGGTGGGGGCGGTGCTCGCCTCCGGCGTGGGCTCGTCGTCGTACCGGGAGATGTTCGTCTCGGCGGCGAGGCCCGGCTGGTGGATCATCGCGGTGTGCGGCTTCGCCGTGCTGACGCTGGGGGCGGTGACGAGTGGGCGGTGGGCTCGGGGGACTGCCGAACGGGCGGCAGAGAGGCTGGAGGCGGCGGAGGTGCGGGATGTGCTGGTGACCTCGGACCGTGCCACGTAGCCGTGGTTCGTCTCCCTTTGGACAACAACGGCGCGGGAGACATGCACGACGGCCGTGCGGGAGGACGAGGGCGATGACACCGCTCATCCGCAGTCCCGGACGAGGCCTTGCCGAGCAGACGGGATTCCGCGCCCCATAAGCTCGTCGGTCGACAGCCGATGTAGAGGGAGAGGGACGGGGCGCATGGCGGGGGACAGGCAGATCCACGGGCTCGCGGCGGGAGACGGTCGAGCGTCCCGGCCGGCCGGGAACGCTTCTTCCCGACGCCTTACGGGCCCCCATCGTTGGCTTCTGTGGTTTCTGTTCTACAGCGCGTGCACTGTGGCTTCGGTGGCGCTGATGTGGTTCTCGCCGGTGGTGCCGCTGCCGGCCCTGCTGCGCGGCCCGGCCTGGTTCACTTCCACGCTGCTGATACCTGCGGCGCTCCTCGTGGTGCCGGCTCTCTTGCTCCGCCACATCACTCACAAGAAGACGCCGCTGGTGGCCGTCTCCGCGCTCGTCGTTGCCGCCTCCGCCGCAGTCGGGCTGTCGGTCATCACCGCTTTGGCCGGCGATGAGCGGGCACTGGAGACTCGCGGCCGGTGGACCGAGGCCGTCGTGGTCGAAGTCGAGAACGGCAAGACCGACGAGTGCACGCTCCACACCCGCGACGGCCGGGGCATCTCACCTGAGATGACGGACGGCTGCGACGCGGCAACGGTCGAGGCAGGCGACGAACTGCACGTGCTGTACGACCCCGAGGGCGCAGCCGCTCCGTTGGAGGACGACACGGCAGTGGAGCTGGACCCCGGCTCGTACCGAGGGATGATCGGCGGCCTGGCAGCGCTGATCGTCGTTACGGGCACGTGGGGCTGCGTACGGCTGAGCCGAGTGGACGACCAGAACGACGGGGGCGCCCGCTAGGACAAGTCGGCACACGTGGTGCAGCTGAGGCATCTCACGGCCTGATAACTCGTATCCGGGGAAACCCTGTTGATGTTGGTCTTGCTGCACACTCCTTGCTGCGAGCAGACCGGACGGGCCGGATTCCTGGACGCGGGGAGGCGTCATGTCGCAGATCGACACCAGCAAGGTCAGCCGCTGGGACCAGCACGGCCGCGAACACGTGGTGCGGGTCCAGCGCACGGGCATGCAGCGCACCATCAGATGCGACACCTGCGGCTGGCGCAGAGGCGCGCAGTTCCTGCCCTGGCTGAAGGCGGAGGAGCATCTGACGGAGGCTCATCAGGCGACGGTGGACCCGACGGCTGCGTGAACGGCCGGGCGGGCCGGTCCTAGTAGAGGATCGAGGGCAGGTACGCCCCGTCGGGCCGGTTGTACAGGCCGATGGTCATCAGGCTCAACAGCTGCACGACCTTGAGGCCGTTGGACAGGCACCACCTGAGCAGCGCGCTGTCGCTCGCCGGTACCAGGATGCCCGGGCCTCCGAACTGCTGGGCCGACGCGATCAGCGCCTGGAGGTCCGGCGTGGTCTCGCCCACCGCATGCGCGAAGAAGGCCAGGTCGGTGGCGTACCCGGTGACGTGTCCCCCGCGCTCGACGACTCGGGCGGTGCCCTGTTTGAGCGCGTCGGCGACCTCACCGCCACGGTCGACGCCGTGGACCTGCCGACACACGTCGTTGCAGGCGCCGAGGTCCGCGTCCGTGGCCTCCCGCACCGCGTACCCCGGCATCGCACGCTCGATCGGCGGGCCCTGCACACACGCCATCGTGGCCCGGTGGGCGAAGCCCAGGCTCACGTACAGCGAGAACGATCTGTTGTGGTAGCCGCTCTGCAACAGCCGGATGCCCGGCGCCCCTCGCTCGTCGGCCCGCTCCATCACGTCCCGCATCAGGCGGCGGCCCACGCCCGCGTTCTGCACGGTGGGGTCGACGGTGACCGGCCCGACCCCGACGACGGTCGAGCGCTCGTCGAGGAAGTTGCTGCCCACGATCCGCCCGCCGAGTTCGGCGACGACACTGTAGAAGCCCGGGTGCGTCAGGGCTCCCTCGATCAGCGCGACACCCACGTCGGGGCTGGGAATGTCGGGCAGGAAGGCGTGCTCCTCGGCGATGCCGGCGAAGGCCTCGTAGCAGATCCTTCCGCACTCCGCGGCATCGCCCGAAGTGCCCGGACGCAGTATGAGATCCACGATCGCCATCCCCTTCTCAGCGCACTCCGCGCGGCGATCCACCCCTCGCTTCCATCCTCTGCCCTTCCCGGCCGGCACGCACCTGGTAAGGCGATCCCTCTCAGGGCCGCAGCCCCCGCACCACCAGCTCCACCACCGCCGCGAACTCCCCCTCCACACCGGGGTCCTCCCAGTCCCGCGCATAGCCGGGGTCATGGAAGCGCCCCGTCGCCTGGAACACCGCGCGGGCCGAGGCCTCCGGGTCGGTGGCCGCGAAGTCGCCGTTCTCCACGCCGGACTGGATGATGCGGGTCAGCTGGGACTCCAGGTCGGTGATGTGCTCGCCGACCGCTGTGCCGGCCTCGTCGGTGAGGACCATGTATGTGGCGAACAGCTCCGGGTCCTCGCCCGCCTTGCGGCGCTTCGCGGCGAACAGCGCGGCGAGCCAGTCCCGCAGCCGGTCCTCCGGGGCGGTGTCGCCGGTGACGATGCCGGACAACTCCCCGGACGTGCGGTCCAGCCAGCGCTTGGTGACCGCCTCACGCAGCGCCGCCTTGGTCCGGAAGTGGCGGTAGACACTGCCGTGGCTGACACCGAGCGCCCGGGCGACGTCCACGACGGTGGCCTTGGCCGGGCCGTGGCGCCGCAGCACCTCCTCGGTGGCCTCGAGGATGCGCTCGGCGGTCAAGGTCTCGCTGGTCGGTGCCATGCCCTGACCGTACCCGGAGCCCGGTTCAGCTCTCGAGGTGCGCCATCTGGGCCGCCGGGTAGCGGTCGCCGGCGGCGGCACCGGCCGGCACTGCCTCCTCGATCGCGGCCAGGTCGGCCGCGTCCAGCCTCACGTCCAGCGCGCCCAGCGCCTCCGTGAGCCGGTCGCGGCGGCGGGCGCCGACCAGCGGCACGATGTCCGTCCTGTGGATCGAACCGCGGGAGAGCACCCAGGCGATGGCGATCTGCGCGACGCTCGCGCCCTTCTGCTCGGCGATCTTCCGCAGCGCCTCGACGAGGTCCAGGTTGTGCCGGAGGTTCTCGCCCTGGAAGCGCGGCGACATCGCCCGGAAGTCGCCCGCGCCGAGCTGCCGGTCCGCGGTGAAGTGGCCCGATATCAGACCCCGGGAGAGCACCCCGTACGCCGTGATGCCGATGCCCAGCTCGCGCGTGGTCGGGAGGATCTCGTCCTCGATGCCGCGCGATATGAGGGAGTACTCGATCTGGAGGTCGGAGACGGGGGCCGTGGCAGCGGCCCGGCGGATGGTGTCGGCGCCGACCTCGCTGAGGCCTATGTGCCGCACGTGGCCCTTCTCTACGAGTTCCGCAATCGCTCCGACCGTCTCCTCGATCGGCACGTCCGGGTCGAGGCGGGCGATGCGGTAGACGTCGATGTGGTCGACGCCGAGCCGCTGGAGGGAGTACGCGGCGAAGTTCTTCACGGCGGCGGGCCGGCCGTCGTAGCCGGACCAGCCGCCGTCCGGGTCGCGCAGGGCGCCGAACTTCACACTGACCAGCGCCTGTTCACGCCGGGCGGCAGGGGCCGTGCGGAGGGCCTCGCCGATCAGCAGTTCGTTGTGGCCCATGCCGTAGAAGTCGCCGGTGTCGAGCAGGGTGACGCCCGCTTCGAGCGCCGCGTGGAGGGTCGCGATGGATTCGGCCCGGTCCGCCTCGCCGTACAGCGCGGACATACCCATGCAGCCGAGACCGAGGGCGGAGACCTGGGGGCCTGTGGTTCCGAGGGGTCGGGTTCGCATCGTCATGCCATCCACCCTGCCATAACAGCTGACAGAATTCAATATCTGTCAGTCCATAGTTGTCAGCACCTTCTCCATCGACAACTACCGCGCCGTGAACGCCAGCTTCGCCCCCAGTGCCACGAACGACCCCGCGAACCCCCGCCGCAGCCACGCCATCACCCTCGGCCGGGAGGTGACGTGACTGCGCACGGACGAGGCCAGCACCCCGTACACCGCGAACACCAGGAACGTCGCCAGCATGAACACCCCGCCCAGCCCCAGCATCCGCACCACCGCGTGCGGCTCCCCCTGGCTCACGAACTGCGGCAGGAACGCGAAGAAGAAGATCGTCAGCTTCGGGTTGAGGATGTTGATCAGCACACCCCGCACGATCACCCGCCGCGCCGACACCTGCCCCTGCCCCTGCGACTCCTCCACCACGAGCGCCTCTTTGTCCCGCACGGTCGCCCACGCCATGTACAGCAGATAGGCCACCCCGGCGTACTTCAGCACCTCGAAGGCGGTCGCGCTCGCGTGCAGCAGCGCGGCGACGCCGGTGACCGTGGCCAGCAGATGCGGCACGATCCCGAGCGTGCAGCCGACGGCCGCGACGACACTCGCCCTCCGCCCACGGGAGAGCGCTGCGGCGAGGGTGTAGACGACGCCGGTGCCGGGCGTGGCGACGACGACCAGGGTGGTCAGCAGGAACGCGATACTCATGCGCCCACCCTGGCGCGGCGCCGCCCCGGTACACAGGTCCAATCGGCCGCCCCGCTGGAGGACCACTCCCCCATGAACGCGACGGTGCCGGGCCCCTCCGAAGAGGAACCCGGCACCGTCGTGCGCGCGAAGGGCGATCAGCAGCCGACCAGGCGGGCCGCCAGGTACCCCTCGATCTGGTCGAGGGACACGCGCTCCTGCTTCATCGAGTCACGCTCGCGGACGGTGACCGCGTTGTCCTCGAGCGTGTCGAAGTCGACGGTCACACAGAACGGCGTACCGATCTCGTCCTGGCGGCGGTAGCGGCGGCCGATGGCGCCGGCGTCGTCGAAGTCGATGTTCCAGTTCTGGCGCAGCGCCTGGGCGAGGCCCTTGGCCTTCGGGGACAGCTCCGGGTTCCGGGACAGCGGGAGCACCGCGACCTTGACCGGGGCGAGGCGGTGGTCGAGGCGCAGCACGGTGCGCTTCTCCATCTTGCCCTTGGCGTTGGGCGCCTCGTCCTCGACGTAGGCGTCCAGGAGGAACGCCAGCATCGCGCGGCCGACACCGGCCGCGGGCTCGATGACGTACGGCGTCCAGCGCTCGCCGGCTTCCTGGTCGAAGTAGGTGAGGTCCTGGCCGGAGGCCTTGGAGTGGGCACCGAGGTCGTAGTCGGTGCGGTTGGCGACGCCCTCGAGCTCGCCCCACTCACTGCCGCCGAACTGGAAGCGGTACTCGATGTCGGCGGTGCGCTTGGAGTAGTGGGAGAGCTTCTCCTTCGGGTGCTCGTACCACCGCATGTTCTCCTCGCTCATGCCGAGGCCGGTGTACCAGTTCCAGCGCTGCTCCATCCAGTACTCCTGCCACTTCTCGTCCTCGCCCGGCTTGACGAAGAACTCCATCTCCATCTGCTCGAACTCGCGGGTGCGGAAGATGAAGTTGCCGGGCGTGATCTCGTTGCGGAAGGACTTGCCCATCTGGGCGATGCCGAACGGCGGCTTGCGGCGCGAAGTGGTCTGCACCTGGGAGAAGTTGGTGAAGATGCCCTGGGCGGTCTCGGGCCGCAGGTAGGCGACGGAGCCGGAGTCCTGCGTCGGGCCGAGGTGGGTCGACAGCAGGCCCGAGAACTGCTTGGGCTCGGTGAAGGTGCCCTTGTTTCCGCAGTTGGGGCAGTTGAGGTCGGCGAGCCCGTTCTCCGGGGCGCGGCCCTTCTTCTCTTCGTAGGCCTCCTCCAGGTGGTCCGCGCGGAACCGCTTGTGGCAGGAGGTGCACTCGGTGAGGGGATCGGTGAACGTGGCGACGTGGCCGGAGGCGACCCAGACCTCGGGGGCCAGGATGACGGACGAGTCGATACCGACCACGTCCTCGCGCGACGTCACCATGTAGCGCCACCACTGGCGCTTGAGGTTCTCCTTGAGCTCGACACCCAGCGGGCCGTAGTCCCAGGCGGCGCGCTGACCGCCGTAGATCTCACTACAGGGGAATACGAAGCCACGGCGCTTGCTCAGGCTGACGATGGTGTCGATCTTGTCGGCGGCCACGGTGCTCTCTTCATTACGACGACGGGCGACGAAGCGAGTTGCTTCCAGCGAATGATTCAGGTTACCGGCGGGGACGCCCCTCCAATCAAATCGCTCCCCCCTCAGCGACCGCCAGAGGACCGCGGACCCTGTTTCCGGCCCTGCTTCCGGTCCCGTTCAGGACGTTTGTTGACAACGGTTTCCATATTTGTTGAAAATGAGTGTCATGAACGTACGACGACGCCTCATACCCGCCGCCGCGGCCGCTTCTCTCGGCCTCGGCGCTCTGACCGCCTGCTCCAGCGACAGCGCGGCGACGGGCAACACGGAGAAGTTCGACGTCGTCGCGTCGTTCTACCCGATGGCCTTCCTCGCCGAGCAGATAGGCGGCGACCACGCGAACGTCACCAGTCTGACCGAGCCGGGCCAGGAGCCGCACGACCTGGAGATCAGCACCCAGCAGCGCGCCCAGATGGAGGAGGCCGACGCGGCGCTCTTCCTCAAGGGGCTCCAGCCCGCCGTCGACAAGGCCGTGACACAGACCGGCATCGAGACGAAGATCGACGCGGCCTCGCTGACCCACCTCGAGGACCACGGCGGCGCCGGGCACAGCCACGAGGGTGAGGAGGGCCACTCCGAGGAAGAGGAACACGGCCGCGACCCCCACGTCTGGCTGGACCCGGTGAAGTACGCCGAGATCGCCCAGGGCGTCGGCAAGGCCTTCGAGAAGGCCGACCCGGACCACGCGGCCGACTACAAGAAGAACACCGAGGCCCTGGTCAAGAAGCTGAACGGCCTGAACAGCGACTTCGAGAACGGCCTGAAGGACTCGAAGTCCAAGGTCTTCTTCACCAACCACGCCGCATTCGGCTACCTCGCCGAGCGCTACGGCCTCACCCAGGAGGCCATCTCCGGCGTCGACCCCGAGAGCGAGCCCAGCGCCGCCCGGGTCAAGGAGCTCCAGCAGGAGGCCAAGGCCGACGGCGTCACCACCGTCTTCTACGAGACACTGGTCTCCGACCGGACCGCGAAGACCCTGGCCCGGGACGCGAACCTGAAGACGGACGTCCTCGACCCGCTCGAGGGCATCACCGACAAGTCCAGGGGCGACGACTACTTCCAGGTCATGGAAGCCAACCTCAAGGCCCTGCAGACGGCTCTGGGAGCCAAGTGACTCACTCATCGGAGGACGGCATGACCGAGCCCGTCGTATCCCTGCGCGGCGTCCGCGCGGACCTGGGCTCGCGCCCCGTCCTGCGCGGCATCGACCTCACCGTGCGCAGCGGCGAGGTCGTCGCGCTGCTCGGCGCGAACGGCTCCGGCAAGTCCACGGCCGTACGCAGCGTCATCGGCCAGGTGCAGACCGGCGCCGGCGAGATCGAGCTGTTCGGCACACCGCGCGCCCGCTTCCGCGACTGGCACCGCGTGGGCTACGTCCCGCAGCGCACCACGGCCGCGGGCGGCGTGCCCGCCACGGTGACCGAGGTGGTCTCCTCGGGCCGCCTGTCCCGGGCCCGCTTCGGCGTGCTGCGCAAGGCCGACCGCGAGGCCGTACGACGGGCTCTGGACCTCGTCGGCATGGCGGACCGGGCCAAGGACTCCGTCGACGCCCTCTCCGGCGGCCAGCACCAGCGGGTCCTGATCGCCCGCGCCCTCGCCTCCGAGCCCGAGCTGCTGATCATGGACGAGCCGATGGCGGGCGTCGACCTGGCCAGCCAGGAAGTGCTCGCGCACACCCTGACCGAGCAGGTCGCCCAGGGCACCACCGTGCTGCTCGTGCTGCACGAACTGGGCCCGCTGGAGCCCCTCATCGACCGGGCGGTCGTCCTGCGCGACGGCTGCGTCGTGCACGACGGACCGCCCCCGAAGGCCGTCGGGCAGCACGCCCTCCCCGGCCACGACCACGTACACCCGCACGCGCCGACGGGCGCCGAACCGATCCGTACGGGACTGCTGAGCTGATGGACTTCCTCGACTACGCCTTCATGCAGCGGGCCCTGCTCGCCGCCGTCCTGGTCGGCATCACAGCCCCCGCGGTGGGGATCTACCTGGTCCAGCGCCGCCAGGCCCTGATGGGCGACGGCATCGGCCACGTGGCGATGACAGGGGTCGGCCTCGGCTTCCTGCTGACCTGGTCCCCGGTGTGGATGGCGACCCTCGTCTCCGTCCTCGGCGCGGTCCTCATGGAGCTGATCCGCTGGTACGGCAAGACCCGCGGCGACATCGCCCTCGCGATGCTCTTCTACGGCGGCATGGCCGGCGGTGTGATGTTCATCAACCTCGCGCCGACGGGCTCCAACGCCAACCTGACGTCGTACCTGTTCGGCTCGCTGTCGACGGTGTCCGAGTCGGACGTCACGGCGATCTGCGTACTGGCCGCGTTCGTCGTCCTGGTCACGCTCGGCCTGCGCCGGCAGCTGTTCGCCGTCAGCCAGGACGAGGAGTTCGCCCGGGTCACGGGCCTGCCGGTGCGTGCCCTGAACCTGCTGACGGCGATCACCGCGGCCGTCACCGTGACGGTGGCGATGCGCGTGGTCGGTCTGCTGCTGGTCAGCGCGCTGATGGTGGTGCCCGTCGCGGCGGCCCAGCAGATCAGCCGCAGCTTCGCGGCCACGTTCGTGATCGCCGTCGCCATCGGTGTGAGCGTGACGATCGGCGGCACGGTCACCTCGTACTACCAGGATGTGCCGCCCGGTGCGACGATCGTATTGCTGACCATCGGCGCGTTCATCGTGCTGACGGCACTCGCGGCTCCGCTGGCCCGCCGCCGCGCCCGCGCCCGGGCTTCCGCGCAATCCGCCCACGACCCCGGCGAGTGCGCGATTCCGGGTACCCGGGGGGCGGCCGACGAAGTCGGCGTCTGACCGCCCCCATCCCGGGCTGGCACAATGACCCGGGCAAGGCAGACGTGAGGAGGCAACGGTGACGACCGCTGGACCGTCCGTGAAGGGCCGCGCCACCCGGCAGCGGGCCGCCGTGTCGGCGGCCCTGGAAGAGGTCGACGAGTTCCGCAGTGCGCAGGACCTGCACGACATGCTCAAGCACAAGGGCGACTCGGTCGGGCTCACCACGGTCTACCGCACGCTGCAGTCCCTCGCCGATGCCGGTGAGGTCGATGTCCTGCGTACGGCCGACGGTGAGTCGGTGTACCGCCGTTGCTCCACGGATGACCATCACCACCACCTTGTGTGCCGGGGATGTGGCAAGGCCGTTGAGGTGGAAGGGCCGGCCGTGGAGCGGTGGGCGGAGGCCGTTGCTTCGGAGCACGGGTTTGTGAACGTGGCTCACACGGTGGAGATTTTCGGTACCTGTGCGGAGTGCGCTGCCGCTTCTGACCGGTGAGTTTTCGGGTGCCGGTGCGTGGGGGGCTTGTCGCGCAGTTCCCCGCGCCCCTGGGTTAGTCGCCCTCAGGTTCGATTGAAGCGCTTGGCCTCGACCTGCTTGGAGAAGTCGTCCAGGAGGACGTCGGCCATCTTGTAGGTGATCTCGCTGTCGGCGAAGCTGGGGCCCTTCTCGTAGAAGTCCTCGACGTCGCTGAGGTGTCCGAACCAGGCGGCGTCGCCGCGCGAGATGTACCGCTCCATGCCCCAGCCCTTGCCGCCGAGGCTCTCCTCACTCATGGCCGGGGCGATGGCGTACAGGTTGGAGACGGCCTGCGCGGCTTCGGCCTCGGTGCCGATCGAGGCGAACTCGCCGCCGGTGATCCGCTGGACGAACGCCGGCGTGAAGAGTCCGCGCAGGACGCTGCGGGCGGCCCGGTGGCGGCCGGGACGTGGCCGACCGTCCTGCCCTTGCCAAGAAGTCCTCAGGCGGACGGCATCAGGCCCCGGGCGGTGAGCCCGCGGCGGACGAGCAGCGACAGGGCGGAGGAGGCGAGGATGACGACGCCGCCGACGCGCAGGAGGAGGTCGTAGGCGCGCTCCGGGCCGGTCTCCGGGGTGAGGGTGGTGATCGCCGCCGCTACGGCCGCGAGGCCGATGGCGCCCAGGGTGACGAGGGCCGTGAGGACGACCCCGGAGGCCTCGCCGGCGCGGGCGGGCCGCACGACCTGCTGGGTGGCCACGCTGGCGAAGGTCCAGCCGAGGCCCAGGCCGAGCGCGCACCAGGTGAAGACGGGCAGGTAGAGCCACCAGGACCAGACCCAGCTCAGCCCGATCATGCCGGTGCCCGCGATGGTCCCGGCCAGGGCCATGACGCTGGTGGGGCGCATCCGGGTGGAGAGCCAGGCGCCGATGGGCCCGGCGCAGGCCACCATCACGGCCGGGGCGAGGAAGACCGTGCCGGACAGGATCGCGGACAGGCCCCGCACCTGCTGCAACTGCAGGGTGGCGAGGAAGACGGTCACGGCGTAGCCCATGTTGGCCACCGACCCCATCACGGTGACGAGGTCGAAGGAGATGTTGCGGAAGAGCCGGAAGTCGACCAGGGGGTGCCGGCAGGCCCGCTCCCGCAGGACGAACAGCGCACCGGCCACCACCGCGACGCCGAGCAGGGCGAGGGTCCGCGCGTGGTCCCAGCCCCAGGCGCTGCCCCGCTCGACGGCGAGGGTCAGCGCGGCCAGGCTGATCACGACGGCGAGGCAGCCCGGCAGGTCGATCTGGCGGGGAACGCTCTCGTCCCGGGAGTCGGGGACGTACCGCAGGGCGATCAGCAGGGAGAGGGCGCTGAGCGGAGCCAGCAGCCAGAAGATCCAGCGCCAGCCGGGGCCGTCGGTGAAGCCACCGCCCACGAACGGCCCGAGGGCGGTGCCGACGTTGGCGATCCCGAACATCGCGCCGAGCGCCCGGGCCCGGGTCTCCTCGGGAAAGGCGTTGCTGATGACGGAGACGGACACGGGAAAGATCAGCGCCGCGCCCGCGCCCTGCACCACCCGGCACACGACGAGGACGCCCAGGGTGGGCGCGAGGGCACAGCCGACGGAGGCGGCGGCGAACAGGCCGGTCCCGATCAGCAGGATCGGACGGCGGCCGAGCAGATCGCCCAGCCGCCCGCCGACGATGAAGAGACAGCCGATGGCGAGCATGTAGGCGGACAGCGTCCACTGGGCCGCGGAGACCGTCGTGTCCAGCTCGGCGGAGATGCCGGGGATGGCCAGGTTGAGCGCGAAGAAGTCCAGCTGGATGCAGAACAGGGCGAGCGAGGCCGCGACGAAGGCCCCGGCACGCTGCGAGTTCTGCGGGGGTGCGCTGACGGCCGTCGAACCCATGCCACCAGCACACCGCCCGTGGGGCCCTGCTGCCACCGGAGGGGCGACCGGGCCGACCGGCTCTATTCCTGCTTGCCCTCCATGGCGAGCAGCTCCTCGTTCGGGATGGCCCCGCCGAACCGGCGGTCGCGCGAGGCGAACTCCAGACACGCCCGCCACAGGTCACGCCGGTCGAAGTCCGGCCACAGCACGTCCTGGAAGACCATCTCGGCGTACGCGCTCTGCCAGATCAGGTAGTTGGAGGTGCGCTGCTCACCGCTCGGGCGCAGGAACAGGTCCACGTCCGGCATGTCCGGGTAGTACATGTACTTCGAGAAGGTCTTCTCGTTGACCTTGGACGGGTCGAGCTTCCCGCTCTTCACGTCCTCGGCGAGCGCCTGCGCGGCGTCGGCGATCTCGGCCCGGCCGCCGTAGTTCATGCAGAAGTACAGCGTGAGCTTGTCGTTGTCCTTGGTCTGCTCCTGGGCGATCTGCAGCTCCTTGGCCACGGAACGCCACAGCTTCGGCATCCGGCCCACCCAGCGCACCCGGATGCCCAGCTCGTCGAGCTGGTCGCGGGTCTTGCGGATGAAGTCCCGGTTGAAGTTCATCAGGAAGCGCACCTCGTCCGGCGACCGCTTCCAGTTCTCGGTGGAGAAGGCGTACAGGGAGATCGCGCCGACGCCCATCTCGATGGCGCCCTGGAGCACGTCCAGCACCCGCTCGGCGCCGACCTTGTGCCCCTCGGTACGCGGCAGGCCCCGGTCCTTCGCCCACCGCCCGTTGCCGTCCATGACGATCGCCACATGCTTCGGTACGAGCTCTCCGAGCTTCGGCGGCCGCGCGCCGGAGGGGTGGGGCTCCGGCGTCCTGTACTCCCGGCGCTGCCGCCCCAGGATCCCGCGTACGGCCATGTGTCTCTCGCTCCTCGTGCTCGCTTGCCATGCGTCTGTTTGGGCGGGGCTACTTCTCCACGTACCGCAGGGAACGCAGCCCGCGCTCCATGTGCCAGTGCAGATACGCGGACACCAGCCCGCTGCCCTCGCGGACGTACCGCGCCTCGCACGCGTCCGCGGTGTCCCAGTCTCCCGTAAGCAGCGCGGCGAGGAGTTCGAGGGCCTGGGGCGAGGGTACGACGCTGCCGGGCACCCGGCAGTCGACGCAGACGGAACCGCCCGAGGCGACCGAGAAGAACCGGTTGGGCCCGGGCATCCCGCACTTCGCGCAGTCCGTGAAGCTCGGGGCGTAGCCGTTGACGGCGAGGGAGCGCAGCAGGAAGGCGTCGAGCACGAGATGCGGGGCGTGCTCCCCCCGGGCGAGAGTCCGCAGCCCGCCGACGAGCAGCAGATACTGCTGCACGGTCGGCTCCCCCTCGTGGTCGGTGAACCGCTCGGCGGTCTCCAGCATGACGGTCCCGGCCGTGTACCGAGCGTAGTCACTGACGATCCCGCCGCCGTACGGCGCGATGATCTCACTCTGCGTGCACAGCGGCAGGCCGCGCCCGATCAGCTCGCTCCCCTTGGCGAAGAACTGCACATCGACATGCGAGAACGGTTCGAGGCGTGCACCGAACTTCGACTTCGTCCGGCGCACGCCCCGGGCCACGGCCCGTACTCGTCCGTGACCGCGCGTGAGCAGCGTGATGATCCGGTCCGCCTCACCCAGCTTCTGGGTGCGCAGCACGATGCCGTCGTCGCGGAACAGACTCATGGCGTCATTCTCGCAGGGTCACCGGGTCGTCCGGGTCGCCCGGGTCCTCCGGGTCCCGGGTCCTCCGGGTCAAGGGACCTCGCCCCTGCTGCGGGCGTTGGCGTACGCCGTCGCCGCGCTCAGCCGCTCGGCCGGGGTGGCGTGCCGGACGGCGCCGGGGTCCACGTCCCACTCCTTCCCGCCCCCGTACGGCCGCAACTGCACGTAGGGCCCCTCATGCCCCATGACGATGCCGATGCGTCCGCTGCGGGTGTCCACGACATACGCGCCGACCGGGGGCTTCATCGCAACACCGCCGCGAGCCGCCGGGCGGTCTCCACGGAGCACCGGCCCAATTCCACGAGCGGACAGGGTGCTTCCCGCGCAAGACTCACCGGGTCAAGGCCCAGTGATGGCAGGATAATTCCCGCCTTCGCGAGTTCTGCCCGCAATTCCTTCACCGCGTCCTCCGCTTCTTCGACGCAGCGCGCCGAGTGTCGTGCCTCCACCGTGCTCCCCTTCCATTTCCAGTTTCACTCTTCGCATCCCCACGGTGACGCTCCGCGCCTACACTCGGGAGGGGTCTGTGCCCTACAACTGCGGGGCAGCACAAAGGGGTTCGGCAATGGCCAACGGTTCTCGGCAGGCGGCGTGGGAGTTCTTCGGCACGGAGCTGAAGCGACGGAGGGAGGACGCGGGCATCACCCAGGCGGAGCTGGGGCTACGGGTTTTCGTCTCCGGCGGATACATCGGCCAGTTCGAACAGGCCATTCGCAAGCCACAGCTGGATGTGGCGCAGCGGATCGACGGGGTCCTGCAAACCGACGGTATTTTCGAGCGGTTGTGCAGGAAGCTGATTGACGATAAGCGGTATGCGGATTATTTCGCGAGGGCAGCGGAGCTGGAGGCGCAGGCCACGAAGATCTGCGAGTTCGCGCCCGCGCTGGTGCCGGGGCTGCTGCAAACACCGGCCTATGCGAGGGCGGTCACGCTGGCGATGAACCCGTTCGCGCCGGACGAGTTCATCGCCGAAAAGGTGTCGGGCCGCTTGGAGCGCGCGCAGATCCTCAAGGACGCTACCCGCCCCGTGTATTGGGTGATCCTCCACGAGAACGTACTGCGCATCCCGGTCGGCGGACCGGCCGTCATGGCGGAGCAGCTGGAGCGCGTGGTGGCACTGGCGCGGGAGCGGACGGTGATGGTGCAGGTGCTGCCGTACGCGGCTGGGGCGTACGCCGTGATGACCGGTGATCTGCGCCTCATGGAGTTCGATGACGCACCCCCGACGGCCTATACAGAAGCCGTGTATTCGGGGACGCTGCTGGACGATCCGGCCGTGGTGAAGCACGCACAGTCCGCCTACGATCTGCTCAGGGCTGCCGCGCTGCCGCCGGAGGCGTCCCTGGACCTGATCGAATCGGCGGCGGAGGACTTCAGACGATGCGCGAGTACGACCTGACCACCGCACACTGGCGCAAGAGCAGCTACAGCGACGGCAACGGGGGCAACTGCGTCGAGGTCGCCGACGGAATCCCCGGCACGGTCCCCGTCCGCGACAGCAAGCTGGCCAAGAACGACGGCCCTGTGCTCCTGGTCGGGCCGGATGCGTGGAGGGCGTTCATAGGTACGGTCGAGGCCGCCCGCTTCTAGCCAGTGTCGTGCTTCCGCGAGCCGAGTAAAGGGCGCTGCGCGTCGGCTTCGCCGATCGGCCTTCGGCCGCCCCTTGACTCGGCTCGCTCCAGCACGGGAGAGAAGCGAGCGAGCGGCCCGGAAGAACGGGCGGCAAGGGACGCGGGCCCCTGAGGCCGACTGCGTTGCCACTCGGCGATGCGGGATGATCCAGCCGTGGATGCGAGTACGGAGACGAAGAAGACTCGGCCGGACCAGCAGCTCACGGCACCGGAGCCGGTGTGGTCGATGCGCCCGGCGGAACCGGCGGACGTCGAGGCGATAGCGGAACTACGGGCCGTGGTGATGCGCCCGGACCTGGAGCGGTTGGGCCGCTACGATGAGCACCGGGTGAGGCAGCGCCTGCGGGACGGCTTCGCCCCGCAGCACACCTCGGTCGTCGAGGCCGACGGCGCCTTCGTCGGCAGCGTGACCCTGCGCCCAGCCCAGGACGGCCACTGGCTGGAGCACTTCTACCTCAGCCCGGACGTCCAGGGCCGAGGCCTGGGTTCAGCAGTCCTGCGAACCCTCCTGCACAGGACCGACACCGCCGACAACCTCGTCCGCCTGAACGTCCTCCGGGGCAGCCCGGCCCGCCGCCTCTACGAGCGCCACGGCTTCACGGTCGAGACCCAGGACCCGATCGACATCTTCATGCTGCGCCCGCCGAGGACGGAACGAGCCCCCCGAGGGGCCTTGTAACCCGCAACTGGAGCACTTGGGCCAACCCCACGCACCAATGCGGAGGTCACTCCCATGCCAAGCCGGCCCCCACCGCCCAAACGCTCCACTCGCCCCCTCTGCCACTCCCTCTCCGCCACCCACGACCCGTCGGCCGCCGGTCCCCACGCGGCGTGCAGGCGAGGCGCGAGCGCGCCCGCTCACGCCGGTCGGCGACGCAACGGACCGAAGCTCGCACACTAGGCCTGGCCACTCGCCTCTCCGGGCCGCTCGCTCGCTTCTCTCCCGTGCTGGAGCGAGCCGAGTCAAGGGGCGGCCGAAGGCCGATCGGCGAAGCCGACGCGCAGCGCCCTTTACTCGGCTCGCGGAAGCACGACACTGGCTAGAAGCGGGCGGCCCCGACAGCTCCGAGAATGCGGGGCGGGGGGTAAACCCCATGAAAAATAGGGCAGTTGCCCGGATGTAGTCAGGGGCGGTGTGCCGTCAGGCTCCTTCCATGCAGCAGATCAAGCGCAACGCCTCACTGGTCGCGGCCTCCGCCGTCCTGCTCGGACTCGCCGGCCCGCTGCCTGCCTCCGCCGCCGCATCCGGCCCCGCGTCCCTCAAGTGGACCAAGTGCGAGGGCTCCGGCCTCGACCCCCGTCAGCGGTGCGCCACCGTCACCGTGCCCATGGACTACTCCGACCCCGACGGGCGGCAGATCCAGATCGCCGTCTCCCGTCTCCCCAGTGAGAAGCCCTCCGCTCGCCGGGGTGCGCTGTTACTCATCCCGGGCGGCCCCGGCGGGGTCAGTCTCGAGGACCCGTCAGGCAAGGGGCAGAAGCTGCCGCAGGAGGTTCGGGACGCCTATGACCTGATCGGGTTCGCGCCGCGCGGGATGGCGCCCTCCAGTACCGCCGCATGCGGGCTCGAGGACAAGGACCTCGCCCTCGCCAAGCTGCCCTGGCCCGCCCCGGACGGTTCCGTCACGGAGACCATGGCCACCGCCCGGCGTATCGCCGGCGCCTGCGCACGCAACGGTGGTGAGCTGATACGGCACATCAGCAGCGCCAACGAGGCCCGCGACCTCGACCGCGTCCGGGCCGCCCTCGGCGAGAGCCGGATCTCCGCGTGGGGCGACTCGTACGGCACGTACGTCGGCTCCCTCTACAGCCAGTTGTTCCCGCACCGCACCGACCGCATCGTGCTGGACAGCAACGACAACCCCGACCCCACCCGGGTGGGACGCGCCTGGCTCGCCGCGTTCGAGACCGGCGTGGAGGACAACTTCCCGGAGTTCGCCAAGTGGGCGTCCCGGCCCGGGAATCCGTACCGGGTGGCCCGTAAGGCCGCAGACGTACGCCCCCTCTTCCTGCGGCTGGCCGAACGGCTCGACCGCGAGCCCCTCCCCTGGCCCGGCGCCAACCCGGCGGAGCTGAACGGCAACGTCCTGCGCCAGACCATGCTGACCAGCCTGTACGACCCCGACGGCTACCCCCTGCTGGCGGAGATGATCCTCGCCGTCCGCAAGGGCGCCGTGCCGCCCGTGCCCGAGGTCCCGGACGAGTCGATGATGCAGAGCGCCGCCGCCGTCGGCGTCGGCACGCTCTGCAACGACGTCGCCTGGCCCAGGTCCGTCGCCCACTACCAGAAGGGGACCGACGAGAGCCGGGCGAAGTTCCCCCTGACGGCGGGCATGCCGCGCGGTGCCATGCCGTGTGCCGCCTGGCCGTTCACGCCGAAGGAGCCGCCGGTGCGGATCACCGACGACGGTCCCTCCAACATCTTGCTCGTGCAGAACAAGCGTGACGTCGCCACCCCGCTGAGCGGGGCCCGTGAGCTCCGGCGTGCCTTCGGCGACCGGGCCGTCATGGTGACGGTGAACTCCACGGGCCACGGCGCCTACCTCGCCAACGGCAACGCCTGCGGCGACCGGGCCGTCTCCCGCTTCCTGGCGACGGGCGAGCGCCCGGACCGGGACACCTACTGCGCCTGAGACCGTGTTTGAGATCCAGATCTAGGGATGGGCGACCGGTCAGCTCGGGGAACCAAACCGGTTGCGCCGTGGTGAAGGATGAGCAGCGTGGTTACCAAAGAGCGCGCCGTGCAGCTGGTCAAGGCCCTGCTGTCGAGACAGCGGCAAGAGTCACCATGGATGGCACGACTACCCGAGCTAGCCGTCTGCGACGTAAAGGAGCACGTTCTCGGGTGGCTGGTCGTCGGGCAATCGGTGGAGTACATCCGCAGCCGCGACATCGGGAAGATGTTGGTGGGCCACGGGCCCTACCTTGTGGACCGGCAGGACGGGAGTATCCACCACATCCCTGCCACCACATACGTCGCCGGCGTCTGGGAAGATCTCTACCTCCAGGAGATCAGGGGGGTCCGGCCGCCCGACCCACTGGTCGCGGCCGTTGAAGCGCTCGTGCACTCCGAGGGGACCATGGCCGCGATGCGCCACCTGCGGAAGCAGGCCCCGCTGTTGGGGCTGCAGCAGGCGAAGGCATATGTCATGGCCCTCCGGGACGGAGACGAGCCGCCGGAGGAACTGGTCGACCTCACCCGGCCGCCGGAGACATGCCCACCGCTGCCCATCAGCACCCTGGCTGGCCCGGTTCAGTAGCGGTCCGGTAATGGGGACGAGGTCCTGGCCGTGCGGCCGGCCCTCGCCGGGTGAGTCGGCGGACCATGATGCCGATCATCGCCCAGCGGGTCATCGTTTCGGACCGGGCGGGGCTGGACTCGTAGTCCCGGGCCAGACGTCGGGCGGTAAGCCACGCGAAGGTCCGCGCGACCGCCCAACGTTTGGGCTGGACCTGGAAGCCTCGCTGGCCGGGTTGCTATCGGACGATCTCGAGCTTTCGCCCCAGGGTTCGAGCGGTCCAGTCCACGAGTCGGCCGGCGAAGCCCTGGTCCGCCCAGACCTTACAAATTCCGGAGTGATCGTGTCGGTGACGATGAACCGCTTGCGGGCCTTGACCTTTTCCCCGCGTCGAAGCCGCTGGTCGTGGCTGGCCCCGTGTCGGCCGTGCGAACGGACTGCGAGTCGATCAGCCCCGCGCTCGGCTCAGCACTCCTGCCGTCCGCCTCCCGGACCTGTTGAGTCTGATGCCCCGACAGGACTGTCTCTTCGGACACTTGGGCAGAAAAATGAGGATTCACTGCGGCCGGATGTTGATTCGTTAAGGACAGCGTCTCGCATTTGCTGCACACAGAACCGTACCGTAGCTTTGGAATTGAGCAGCGGATGCCAAACACGTTGCAGTAGATCATTCATTGGATTGCACACTTCACTTATCTGAAGCTGCAACAGAACTCCGGGATCAACAGGCGGTCAGGGGTCGCACCTTTCGCGTGTTGATCACCTCCACTCAACCGTGGCGTCCTGAAGACCCTCGGCGCGCCCGGCTGCGTCAGCTGCCGTGGGTCGCGAGCGAGTCTTCCGAGGGCCAGGTCGACTGGATGACGGTAGAGGAAGACGCCGCGAGAAAATTGGGAGGCAATCGTGCCTACCTATCAGAACGACCCTGTAGTCAGCCGGAACCGGAGCACAGATCCGGATTTCGATGGCGGAGTTTACGGCGAGAGCTCCCTGTTCAATGGCATACGAGGGGTCACCTACGCACCCGGCCACGGAGCCTGTGTCGGCATACAGGAGAACTCGAGCAACGGAGCCGGTCCCGGCGTGTACGGCCAGAGCCTGGCCACTGGGGTCTGGGGCTTCGGCAAGACCTGGATGGGCGTCTACGGCCGCAGCGAATCAACGACGGGCGGGCATGGCGTCATGGGCGAAGGCAACACCGGGGTCGCCGGCGTCGGCCACACGTGGATCGGCGTGTACGGAGAGACGCGAGGCACCCTCAACGGGCCCTCCGGGGTTCTCGGCGAGGGTGGCCAGGGAGGGGTCGGCGTCAAGGGTCACGCCCGTGGCGCGGGCGTCCCGGGCGTCGCCGGGTACAGCCTCACGGGCCGAGGGCCAGGGATCTTCGGGCAGGGCAACCCGGCTGGCCAGTTCAACGGCAACGTCGTCGTCACCGGCACTCTCGACGTCGGTGTCGACATCCGTTTGACCAACGCTGACTGTGCGGAAGAGTTCGAACTCGAGGCGGAGGAAATGGTCGTCAGGCCAGGCAGCGTGGTCGTACTGTCCGAGGAAGGGAGGCTCGCTCCTAGTTGCGTGGAGTACGACAAGCGGGTTGCCGGAGTCGTGTCCGGCGCGGGGGATTATCGCCCTGGTCTCACATTGGACTCGCGCGGAAGCAGTGACAGGCGCCTGCCGGTCGCCCTCATGGGAAAGGTCTACTGCCTCGCGGATGCCACGGAATCCGCGATAGAGGTGGGCGACATGCTGACGACATCGGCAACCGTCGGTCACGCGATGAAAGCGAGCGATGCGACGCGTTCGTTCGGCACCGTCATAGGCAAGGCACTGCGGCGGCTGGCGACGGGCCAGGGACTTGTCCCCGTTCTCGTCATGCTGAGGTAGCCCTTCAGGGTCGGCCCACTGCCCTCCCGGTGGCTCCCTGCGTGGCGTACACCGACGTGGGGCGATGCACCCATCAGAAAGAAGGAGACCCATGGCAACCCTGATGCAGGCAGTGGAACGCGTCCGCAATAACGGCCAGTTGCCCACCACGGGGTCCGTCACCCTGACCGACCTGCACCGCCGTTTCCCTCCCGCGACGCGCGGCTCGACCAGGTCGCTGATCGACAAGATGTACCAAGGCGCGACAAAGCTTCCGTGGGCCATCATCCTCTGTCGTTTCAAGAACGCCGCCTCGGATCCTGCACGCGAGGGCCCGATCGAGCGATTCTACAGAGACGCATTCACTCCGCGCAGGGGCGGTCTGGTGGAGTACTGGCGCGACGTGTCACTGGGAAAGATCGACGTATCCGGGTCCCGTGTGTTCGGTTGGCTGCCCATAGACATCGAGCGCAAGAATGCGAACACCGGCTCCGGCGTTACCCGATCGACCCTGGTCGACGCGGCGATCAAAGGTGCACGGGCCGCCGGCTTCGACCCCGTGACCGGGTTTCACAGCCAGATCGCCGTCTTCATCGAGAATTGGTCCAAGAACGGCGCACCTCCCGGCGCCGACTGGAGCCACCCGACGTGGGGACAGTTCTGGATCGACGGCAGCGCTGACGGCCGGGGAAAGGTCACCCTCACACCGCCCCACGACGCGAACATCACCGCACATGAAATGGGACACGGGTTCTCCATGGCTCACGACATGGGGCCAGACCTTGTAACCGAATACCAGGACCCCTGCTGCATCATGAGCCAGAACAACTCGTTCGTGCCACCAGGGTGGAACGTCGCCTTCGGCCCTGGGTTGTGTCTTGCACACCTGCAGGAAAAGGGCTGGATGTACCCGCGACGGTTCTACGTGGACAGCGGCGGCTGGCAGACACAGCCTGGCGGAATCACCGTGCCCCTGGCCGCGATTCGCGACCCCGGAGCACGCGCCAACCTCGGTGTGAAACTGGCGTTCAGCCGACCGGGGAGCAGTTGGCACTACTTCCTGGAGTACGTAACACCGGAGGATTGGAATAGGGGGCTCGGCCGCCCCTTCGTTTTCATTCGCCGCATGAACGGCCAGAAGCCGGTCATCCTGGGCTCCATTGCAGTACCGACCACTTTGGGGTCCGTGGCCCAATTCGTTGAACCGTCAGGGAGGGTGAGGTTCACCGTAGAGCGATTCGACGCCACTGGCCGCATTCTCAGGGTCGGGGCGCTGAAGCTCCCGTGATGAGAGGTGGTACCACCATGAACGAGGATTACGTGCAGGTCCCCAGGCACCTCTTGGAGGAACTCGTCCGTTGCCTGGACACCGCACCGCACGACACGCCCCCGTACGACGCGCCGCCGTACGGCAACGGCCAACTCGACAGCGACGGCGACGATGCGGCCGGGGCCCCACCCCTCGCGTCACGGCCTGGTTACCTCCCGCTGCTACAAAGCGAGATCGAGAGGCTGGAGTCGGGTCGCCCCCCGGCGGCTTCGGAAGCCGACTCGTCGGCGGAGGACCCTGCAGAAGGCGAACCCGACAGTCAAGCGTGCGCGCCACGCGCTCGATGACGGAGACGCGCCCGGCCCAGACTGTTCGTCGCCCCCGTGCCACGGCGGCTACCGCAACAGAGCTTGTTCTGGGTCAGCGTTGAGCGAGGGGCGCCGGGGCCTCCTGGACGGCCCAGCCGTTGCCGTCGGGGTCCTGGAAGAAGAGGAAGGAGTTCCAGCCCTCCTCGCCCCGGCCCTCCGCCCACCCGGACGCGCTCACGTGCAGGACCGGCGACACCTCCACCCCGCGTCCCACCAGCTCCGCCCTGGCCTTCTCGATGTCCGTGACACACAGCTGGAGGCCCTGCAGCGAGCCGGGAGCCGCCCGGGGCTGCCCCGGCGCCTGGGGCATGCCTGACTCCAGCACGATCGAGCAGCGCGAGCCGGGGGGCGTGAGCTGGACGAAGCGGCCCACGCCCTCGAAGAACGAGGCGTCGATCTCGGCGCGGAAGCCGCACCGGTCCACGTAGAAGGCCTTGGCCCGGTCCACGTCCGTGACCGGTACGGTGATCACCTCAAGGGTCCATTCCATGGGCGCACCTCCTCAGCCATGGTCCCTCTGTGCCGGGGGCCGCGCGCGTCGGGCGTATCGGCGGGCCACCGCGTGGAACGCCTCCTTCGGCTCCCAGTGCCAGCCGGAGGCGGGGTCGTCGGGACGGTGCTTGATCGCCTTGGTGATGGCGTACGTCGCGATGTCGAGGTCCAGCCGGGGCTGGTCCGGGCGGTGCGGTGCGTCCGCGCTGATGAACTCGAAGGTCATCGCCGCGTACAGGCCCATGGAGGCGAAGACGTCCAGCAGCTCGCCCACGTACTCGGCCTGGACGCGCTCGCTGCGGACCGGGTCCCCCTTGATCTCGGGCGGCTCCTTGTCGTAGTCGACGATGTCCCAGCCCATGCCGCCCGTCTCGGGGGCGCCGACATACGCGCACGTGCCGAACTCGGTGATGGCGAGCGGCTTGCCCCAGCGCAGGTACTGCTTCAGTTCCCGGACGTAGTCGGACCGCTTCTCGAAGTACGAGTAGTAGTCGATGCCGACGATGTCGAAGAGGCTCCAGTCCGGGTCGTCGATGCTCTGGGCGGCGGCGTAGCTGAGGTCGCCGTTGAAGACGGAGCGGCCGACCTTCGCGGCCTTCGCCGTGAACTCGGCGAGCCGGCGCCGCGTCCGCGGCCAGTCGACCGTGCCGTTCTGGAGGTGCATGATGCGTTCCAGGACCGTCTCGCCCGGCAGGATGCCGGGGACGAACAGCCAGAACTCGCAGCCGACGCTGAGGTCGACGCTCGCACCCTGCCGCCGCAGCCGCTCCGCGAACCTGCCGGTCTCGGCGAGGTGTTCCAGGATGTCCCGCTGCGGGACGTCCCCGAGGGTCGGCTGCAGCCAGATGTGCAGCCCGCGTTCGGCGGCCTCGGCGGCGGTCGCGGTGAGCCGTTCGACGCCGTCCCCTGTGACGTCGATGGTGTCGGCGTGCAGGTCGTCGCGGATGGCGCGCATGTCCGCCCGCATCCGGCGCGCGCTCCATACGGTGCCGGGTGTCTCCCCCGCACCGACCGTGTAGACGACGCCGTGCCGGCGCAGCCCCCGGCCGCCGCGCCGGGCCTCCGTCGCTTCCGTGGCCCGGGCCTGTCCGGCCGATGCCACCATTCCGGCGGCCCCCAGCGCCGCGGCCCCGGCCAGGAACCGCGCCCGGCTGATCCCCTTGTCCTGCTTGCTCCCCTTGGTCTCTTCCATGCCGTTCACTGTGCCGAGCCGAACCCCGGGGCCGCTGTCGGCCGTCGGTCTACGGCAGCGCGACCAAGGTATGAGGGGCCGCGCCGAAGGAGGGTTCAGTCGTCAGCCGAGTCCGGCGGCGAGCGCCGCTCCTGTGATCTGTTTGGTGAGGTAGTGGGTGACGTCGTGGGCGTGGGACCCATTGGGTACGAGGTGGCAGGCTATGTCAGGGCCGAAGCATGGCCTGAGGTCCTTCACGAGCGCGACGACGTCCCGTGCGTCAGCGACGTTCGTCCACCTGGTCGAGGGAGCCCCCGGCCACGACCCCATGCCGCTCACGGGTCCGGGATTTATGCGATCGAACACCAGATTGCGTATGCCGAGCGGTGAGCCCAGGGTGACGAATGACCGGACCAAGTGGCCCGGCTCCGCACAGAGTGCCTCGTAGGCCACGACACTGCCCAGCGAATGCGCCACGACCGCAAGGGTGTCGGGACCGATGAGTGCTCGTACGCGGTCCCTGGCGGCGGTGCGCAGTTCCGGATCGTCGAGGTAGCGGTGGGTCTGCTTCAGGTCGAAGATCAGGGCCTTCTCGGCGAGTCCCGCGAAGAACCTGGACTGCGACAGGGCGAGCAGCGCGTTCTGCACGGTGCGGCTCGTGCCGGACAGGAGGTTCTGGGTGTCCGGAGCCACTATGTGCGGCTCCACCACCGCGGCGTGTCCCCACCACTCCATCAGCAGGTCCGTCTCCCAGCCGGGGGCCACGTCCCACCAGCTCAGATAGGGGTCGTCCCCGGCCAGCCGTTGCCCGGGCGGCAGGAACAGGTCTCCGTAGAAGGCCATCGCGACATCTTCGTCCGCGATCTGTGCCTCCGCACCCGCCCGGGTCAGTCCGTCGCGCAGCGCCGGAACCCACTCGCCCAGCAGGGTCTGTTCGCCCGCCTGCTGTTTTCCCACACCATGCACGCAGACGATGCGCGCCATGTCGTCCTCCCCGACGAGACATGTGCCGACTAGCGGCGGGCAAACAGAGTGGACGTGCCCAACTCGAACGCGACGACCTCGTGGCCCGTGCCGACCACGAAGTCCCCGTCGGTGGTCAGTGAGACGGCTCGAGCCGGATAGGGCGTGGCCCAGCGCACCAGCTCCGCCCGCCCGTGCAGGTCCCAGACACGCACCGTGTAGTCGTCGCCCACGGTCACCGCGACCGGAATGCCGTCGACCCTCCGCGCCGCCACGGCGTTCACCACGCCGGTGTGTCCTGCTAAGACGGCCACCTCCTCACTGGTCCGCATGTCCCACACGCGCATCGCACCGTCGTCACCGACGGTCAGGGCCAGTTCCCTGCCGTCCACTCGGGTGCAGGCGGCGCCGTGGGCCACTCCGGAGTGGGCCTGGTGGGAGGAGAGTTGACGTCCGGTGAACAGGTCCCAGGTGCACATCAGCCCGTCGTCCCCGACGGTGACGACGACATGGCGGCCGTCGAGTCGGGTGCAGACGACCGCGTTGACGACTCCGGAGTGCGCGGTGGCGGAGACGAATTGCTCCCCGGAGCGCAGATCCCACGCGCGGATGACACCAGCGGCGTCGCCGGTCACGGCGATCGGGCGGCCCTCGGCCGTGGTGGTGTCCAGACCCCAGATCCAGTCCTCGTGTCCGTGCAGCGCTCTCTCGTGCCGGCAGGCACTGAGGTCCCAGACGTGCAGGGCGTAGTCTCCCCCGCCTCCCACGACGGCTACCGGGGTTCCGTCGACGATCGCGCAGGCTGCGGCGTTCACCGCGCCGGTGTATCCGGTCAGCACCGCTCTCTGGGCTCCCGACCGCGCGTCCCACATGCGTACGGCCCCGTCCCCGTCCCCGCCCACCGTGAGCGCCACGGACGAACCGTCCACCACCGCGTGGGCCACGGACCACAGCCAGCCGGTGTGTCCGCGGAACCCCCTGGAGAGCGCCGTCGATCCTGCTGCGGCGGCTTCGGCCGGTGCGGCTTCTCCCTCCGTTGCGCCGGCTGCGTCGGCCGGGGGTGCCGACTGTTCCATCACCCATCGCTGTGCGCCCGCCCGGACGTCCCAGACCTGGACGGAGCCGTCGGCTCCGCCGGTCA
This sequence comes from Streptomyces sp. NPDC008137, assembly GCF_042957035.1. Classification (NCBI taxonomy): domain Bacteria; kingdom Bacillati; phylum Actinomycetota; class Actinomycetes; order Kitasatosporales; family Streptomycetaceae; genus Streptomyces; species Streptomyces sp. NPDC008137. Next base: position 175,502 of record NZ_JBIBHN010000001.1, read on the forward strand.
CCGCCATCGGGACACCGTCGATCACGGCGGCCGCGACCGCGTTGACGGCGCTGGCGTGCCCTTCCAGTACGGCACGTGGTGTGCCCGATGCCAGGTCCCAGACCCGCACGGTGTAGTCCCCGCCGCCGACGACCGCGAGCGGCTGTCCGTCCGCGGTCACGCAGGCCACCCCGTTGACCCAGCCGGTGTCTCCGCTTAGCGTCGACAGTTCCGTACGCCGGTCGAGGTCCCAGACACACAGGTGTCCGTCGCCGCCCCCACCCGACACCGCCACGGGCACGCCGTCGACCCGAGTGGACGACACAGCCCAGACCCAGCTGGTGTGGCCGTGGAACACCGAGCGTTCGACGCGATCCTGCAGGTCCCACAGGCGAACGGAACCGTCGGCGCCCACACTGACCGCGTGGGGTACGTCGTCCACTGTCGTACAGGTGACCCCGTTCACGGCTCCCGGATGGCCGACGAGCGAGGCGAGCTGATCTCCCGTGGCGAGGTCCCACATGCGTACCGCCGCATCGCCACCTCCGACGACTGCGACCGGGACCCGGTTCACGGTGGTGCACGCCAGTCCGTTGACGGCACCACCCTGGCCGCTGAGTACCGCGAGGCTCTCCCCTGTCGACAGGTCCCAGACCCGCACGGTGTAGTCATCACCCCCCGTCAGCGCGACGGAGGTGCCGTCCACCTGGGTGCAGGCGACGGCGTTGATCGCTCCCTGGTGGCCCGCGAGCACGGAACGCAGCTCGCCACTGCGCAGATCCCATACGCGCACCAGGCCGTCGGTGCCCCCGCTGACGGCGACGGGAACACCGTCCGCTTCACCGCAGGCCACCCCGTTGACCGCTCCGGTCCGTTCCTGCGAGTCACGCGTGATCTGACTGTCGGTGGCCCACACCGGGCACCAGGCACTGTTCCGTGTGAGCCGACGGGCGAGGTCCCGGTCCTTGAAGCGCAGTGCGTCGATCGCCAGGAGTTCCCGGCGGATCTGTGGACTGGCACGACGATGGTCGCCGGCGGAGGTGCGGTAGAGGTCGGCCAGGCGGAGCGCGGAGTCCGTGGTGAGCCGTTCCAGCGCGGGCAGCAGGGGTGTCGGCTCGGCATGCACGAGGAATTCGGGGTCGGCCATGAGCGCGTCCAGCTCACCCGAGATGGCGGCGTGGGTGGCGAGATGGCTGAGCGTGTACGGGTGCGCGCGTGGCCAGTCGAGGGTCCGGTATGCGCTGCGTGGCACCAGGCGCATGAGCACCTCGACGTACGCCCGCTGTGCTTCTCGTGCGTCGGTGTCACGTCGCAGGTGCTCGGCCAGAGCCTGGTGGTAGAGGCGGTAGGCGGAGTGCCCGGACTCGGTTGCCTCCACCACGTACCGGCCGGTGGAGCGTTGAAGCCAGAGCAGGTCCTCGTCGTTGTAGCTGCGTCCCGCCAGGCGCGAGGCCAGCGCTCCCCAGACGTCCTCCCATGGCAGGCCCTGTCCCTCGGCGTAGGCGAGCGGGCGCAGGAGGTCCCTGGCGCGGTCCGCCTCGGGGCCGAGGCGCTCGTCCAGGTCCTGTGCCATGGCCGAGTCGGCGGTCCGCGGGAGCGCACGGAGCCATTCCGGATCCTCTGGATCGGCGAGGGCGCCCTGTACGGCGAGGGTTCCCGAGACGATGCGTGCCACCAGGAAGCTGGGGAACGCCGCCTCGGCCACGGCCCGGGCCACCTGGATCACCAGCGAGGGCTGTGCGGCGGCGTAGGGGCTGTCGGGCTGGGACTCGGTGAGTCCACGCCGGGCGTAGGCGCCGAGCGCCGCGCGGTCGGCGTAGGTGTCGTTGTCGAGATCGACGATGTCGACGTCTGTCTGCAGATGGCGAAGCAGATGTGGCCGCGTACCGAGGAGCAGCCGCAGGTTTCCGTTGCTGAACCGGATGAGCGGCTGGATCAGCTGGGTGGTCAGCGTGTCCGGCGAGGCCGCCTCGTCGAGGGCGTCGATGATCGCTGTGAAGGGCCGGTCCCGGGCAGCCAGTGCGTCCAGCAGGGTGCCCACGATGGGGGCCCTGACCCGTGCCGCTGCCGCGAGCCCGTTGAGGATGTCCTCGTCGGTCAGGGCTTGGGCGTAGATGACGACGTCGACGGACCCGGGGCGTGGCACGGCCCGTTCCGGCAGGTCGAGGAGGTGGACGGGCACGCTGTGGTGGCGTTCGGTGTTGGTGAGCGCCGCGATGAGGCCGAGAACCGCTGTCTTGCCCGAGCCGGGTCCGCCGGTCACGACCACGGCCGGCCGTAGTGGGTCGGGTTCCCGCAGCCAGTCCGTGACTTCCGTCAGGGTTCGTCGTCGGCCCGTGAACCACCAGCCGCCCTCGTCTCCGAAGGACGCTTTGGCACGGACCAGCATGCGCCGGGCCAGTTCTGTCTCCCGGCGCACCGCCTGGGCCTGCCATTCGATCGCCTGCTGCATCGCCAGATCCGCTTCGAACGTGCGGCTGTGCCGCCGTGGGTTCGGGAAGAACGCGGGCACGTCGCCCAGCATCTTGGCCGCGTGCCACTCGATGCTCTGGGTGGCGGGCCGCTTGATGTTCGCGTTCATGTGCGCGACGAGAGAGCCCACACTGAGGTGCTCGGGTTTCTCGCCCGCCGTGGCCAGGCTGTCCACCGCCGCGGTGAGCAGGTCGGGAAAGGCCTCCACCAAGGCGGACTGGGCCGGCTGCGCGGACGCGACGAACGCGATCCCCGCGCTGTCGTTGTCCGGGCTGCGGCGCAGGCTCTCCACGGCCGCGGCCACGGCGTCTCCTGTGCCCTGCCCCGCGTGACAGGTGTCGAGCAGGAAGAGCAGTTGCTTGATGTCCGTGTCGTCGAGCAGGACGGAGGCGATCTGCGAGGTCGGCAGGGCCTGCTTGGGTCTGGACAGGTCGCAGTCGGTGGGAAAGAACATGTGCCGGCGTGGTGTCGAGCCGAGTAACTGGCCGTGGCCCGCGAGATAGACGGCGACGATGTCGTCCGGACGCCGGTCGGGTGCGGTGGCGAACCGCTCCAACTGGTCCAGGAGGGCGTTCCGGTCGGGGTCCAGCCCGAGGTCGCTGACGTGGGTGTAGCCGAGTCGTGTGGTGAAGAGGTCGATGATCTTCTGCCGTGCGCTGACGAGACCGGGACGGTCGCCGGCGGGTGAGCGGGGCAGGTGGGCCACAGCCGTGGCGATGAGAAGTCTCCGGGGCTTCGCTGCGCGCGGCAGGTCACTTGAGCTCACCGGCGGGCTCTCCCTCCGCTGTCCTTCGCCCGTCCAGGTCCAGGATGTCGCACACCGACCGGGCCGCTGCCATGCTCGCCGTCTCGTTGGCGTCCGTGGTGTTGTAGGCCATGAGTGGCGCGGCCAGGAAGCGATCCGGCCCGAACTTCGTCAGTGCCTCCCACTCCGGCCCGCTGCCCCGGCCGTCGAAGGCACAGCGCAGCCCCCTGTCCGCGACGGCTGCCAGGAGCGCGGGAGGGTCCACCAGATCGGGGTGGACCGTGTTCACCAGCAGGGTGCCGGGGCGCATCAAGGCGAACTCGCGTGCTGTCAGTTCGGGTTCCTCTTGGGGGGCCGGTCCGGGCCGGTGGAGCGACACGACGTCGCTCCACCGCAGCAGGTCGGACTTCGCGCAGTGCCGAATTCCCAGTTCCGCATCGGCGTCGGTGGCCCGGCGCGGCGCGGCGTAACACACCTCCATGCCCAGCCCCAGGCGAGCGATCCTCGCCACTTCCTTCCCGATCCTGCCCAGTCCGATGATGCCGAGCCGCTTCCCGGCCACCGTCCGCCCGACCGGCGGCGGGGCGCTGTCCGGCTGTTCCGCCGAGGCGGCGACGGAAGCGAACGAGCGTGACTGGGTCAGCATGAGCAGGATGGTGAACTCGGCGACGGACTGCGTGTTGGCCCCTGGCGTGCTCACCACCGACATGCCCAGCGACCTGGCTCGACGCCATCCCGGTACGTAGAGCCGGTAGTCGGTGCCGACGAAGGCCACTGCCCGCAGCCGGGTGGACGACTCGAAGACCTTGTCGGTGGGCGTCTCGTTGCCGCCGATCAGGTATCCGAAGGCACCGTCCAGAGCCTCGATCAGCTCGTCCTCGGTGAGGTCGTCCCGCCTGATCCGCCGAGGCGTGTAGTCGCGTGATGTCACGTACTCGACCGTTGAATCGGGCACGAGGCCGGTGCCCGTGATGAGGATCTCTGGGTTCGGCATGGATTCCTCGGCTCTGGGAGGCGGACAGGAAGAGCGTCCTCTCGATCCTCTGCGCGTCGATGCTCTACGCGCGGGCTCGCAGGGCTGACGCGAAGATGTCGGCACCACGCCGGAATTCCTCGGGATCACGCAGCAGCGCGATGCGCACCCACTCCCCCGTGTGGGGCTGCTCGCCGCCGCCCGTCGCCCAGAAGAAGGGTTGCCCGGGCAGGATCTGGAGTCCCTGACCGCGGCACCGGCGAAGGACTCGGTCCCGCTCGGGCCCGATGTGCAGCCACTCGATGCTGAGCGCCGACTCCTGTCCGGGGGACGAGTCCGGGAGGCATCCGATCCGGTCGCACGACGTCAGCAGCTCGCGCAGGACAGCCCGATTGCGGCGAGCAAGGGTGCGGGCACGCCCTATCTCGTCGTGGTCGGGCGGCATGGTGAGGACCGTGGTCAGCAGCCGGAGGTCGAGGCAGGACACATTGAGCAGACAGTGGCTGACGACCTCCGAGACGGCGTCGCACATCCGGTGGGTGACGGACAGCACGCTGGCCTTGGTGTCCTGAAGGGACACGGTCTTTCCCGTGTCGTCGATGGTGACAGCGTCCGCATCCGCCTGCTCCGCCATGTCGATCAGGTCGACACAGGCCCGGGGATCCAGCAGCCGGAACGACGCATCGACGACGATCAGTACTCGCTGTGCCGCTCCCCAGGCGAAGAGGCGACGCACGGCGGCCTCGTCCATGACCGCGCCGGTCGGGTTGTTCGGCAGGACGAGAAACAGTGCGTCGAGGCCGAGTCGGCTCAGCGCGTCGAGATCGGGTTCCGGCATCACCCGCAGCTCGGGCACCGGGACCAGTTCGACGCCGGTCATGGTCATGAGCGCCGGCAGATTGTCGAAGGTCGGCGTGATCATTCCGGTTCGGTACCGTCGGACGGCAAGGTACTTGGCCATGATGTCGACGCCGACGGAAGCGGAATAGACAATGTGCGACGATCCGGCCGCATACGGTTGACCGGTGTGTCTCCCGAGGGCCGAAAGGAATTCACGCTCGACACGGTGAACCAGCCCGTGGCGCTCCTCCTTCAGTGCCGCTGCGAACGCGCTCTCGAGGGAACCGAGTGTTTCTGGACGCAGACTGTGGTTCGCGTGCCCGTCAGCGAGGTCGAGACGCGAAACCTGAGCCATCAGCTCGAATTCGGTGAGGTTGCGCGGCTGCTGTGAACTCATCGTCAGAACCGGCAGACCAGGAGGGAGAGCATGCCGGCTCCGGAGAAGTCACCGGTCGCCAGGACCTCGACCACCTCGGCCGACGTCTCTCGAGGGATGCGCTCGGACAGGACGGCCAGTCTGGTCCCGGTACTGTCGTCGCCGGGTTCGTGTTCGATGACGGCCGTCCCGTGTACGGCGACCGATTCCATGGCCTGAAGAGCACCGACGACGAGATCACAGTAGCCGCGGGACGCTCCGGCAGAACCACGGGCACCGGTCCCGCTGCGCGTCGTCGCGACGACGGCGGACGCCTCGGCACGCAGGTGCGGCGGGACATCGGGGCCCCGCCAGTCACCGTAGAAGGGCGGGGAGGTGAACATCACCGCCTCCGTCTCCGGCAACTTCATATCCGCCCAGCTCGCGGGGTCGGTGGAGTCTCCGCAGACCACGGTGCTGCCGGGAACCGGCGCCGGCGCACGGGTCAGATCAGCCGCCATCTCCCCCTCGCTCAGCCCTCCACCACCGCTCACTCCCTGCAACTCCCGCATCAGGCGGAGGCATCGGAGCTGAGGTTCGTCGTTCTTCCCGCCGGGCTGGGACAGCGCGGCGCCATCCGGTGGTCCGCACTGGGCTTTCGCGAGGCTGACACAGGCGAGCACGGGATCTATCTCCACACCCGCAAAGCGAATGCCGAGCAGGCGGGCCGCTGTGCAGGAGCTTCCGGCACCGCAAAAGGGATCCACCACGATCGATGGTGCCGCCGGGGCGAGATCACTGATCGTTCTGGCGATCACACGGGCATTCCCACTGTTGGAAGCGGTGAACCAGCGGTCCACGGGCTCACCGGGATCCGGCAGGTATTCCTCGAGGCGGCTCGGATTTCCGTACGCACGGATCACCTGTGCCATGAGCCCCCCTCGCCTCAGCGCCACGCAGCCCGACCACGCCAACCCACCTGCCTGGCAAGGGAACTATAGGGAATGGCGACCGTCAAGATGGGCGATGACCGGCCAAGTATGCTCCCGTTTCCCGAAGTTGATCAAATTCTGACGATCAAGAGCAACGACGACGGCCGCAGGCCAGCAGCACGCCCGTGCAGCCTTTGAGGCCTTCGGTCGCCTCCACGCGGTCAATCGTGATGTCTTCCACGTGATCCGCAAAGGCCGCCCGCACTTCCTGCTCGTCCACATCGTGCGCAGGGAAGTGGTTCTCCCCTATGCGGAATCCTCTGGAGTGTTCCATGAACGCCGCGGCGAAGGGGGAACCGGGACTCAGGGCGTTCATGAAACAAGCCACGCTCTGGCGAAACCCGTCGGGCGTCGCAGTGATCGACTCGGCGACAAAGAACATCGTTCCCATGGACCAGCGCGCAGGACTGCGCGAGACGTCGGAGAGGCTCCCCGACTGGACCGTGACGACCTGCCGGAAGCGGCTTCTGGGGTCCTCGAACTGGTACGCATGACCCGCACCCAGCAAGTCCCAGAACTGGTCCCAGTTCAGATCGTAGGAGGGCAACTGGTGGACGAGGTACCGCACGTTCGCAGGAGCCACATCAACCAGGGTGACAGCGTCACACCACGGAAGCATCGAGAGCGCAGGATAGAGGTTGGGACCGGCGCCTACGTCGATTCCTTCGAGCGGTCCAGGAAAAGGTCCTCCAAAAAGATCACTGAAAAAGTCGCGGACCCTGACGATGATCGATGCGTCAATGGGATGCATGACAAGGTAGTTGCTGGAGATGTACTCGCAAGGGTCGAACGATTCCCAGGCAATCTGACATCGTAACGTCATGCTTCACCGTATCGATATCTCAGACGACGGGGCCAGATTTCGTCTGCGCACGGCGACTGAGGAAGACCTGCCGAACATCGCACAACTGGACAGGGAGGTCTTCGCTGACGCGGCCTATCCCTTCTTCGTGCTGCGCCAGCTGTTCGACGTCGGCTTCGCCCCCATCGTGGTGGAGGACAGTGGGCAGATCTGTGCATACGCGCTGTACTCCGCTAGTGAAGCCAGGGGATGGGTTCTGACCTTGGCCGTTGTCCGGCCGGCACGAGGGCGGGGCCTGGGGCGCCTCCTGATGCGTGAGGTACTGCGCTGCCTGCGACACAGACAGGTCCGCCAGGTACTGCTCACCGTTGAGCCCACCAACACCACGGCGATCGACCTTTACAGTTCTCTGGGGTTCACCTGCGGGGAGGCTGCCCACACGGACTACTTCGGCCCCGGCGAGGACCGTCTCATCATGACCTTGCCGTTGTGACCCCCTCCTCCCCCGCCCGCGCCCCGATCCCCCGGAAATGAACCGCCATCGCCCGCTGCGCACCCTCCACATCGCGGGCGCGCAGGGCCGTGACGATGTCGCGGTGGCGGCGGACCGTGATCTCGGGGGTGGGGTCGTCGGTCCACCCGCGGGCGCCGGAGACGCGTCGGAAGACCGTCCAGAAGGCGGCGAGGAGCTGGGGGACGAGGGCGTTGCCGAGGGAGGCGTACAGCGCCTCGTGGAACTCGCGGTCGAGGTCGGGGAAGGTGCTGCCCGTACGGGCCGTGGCGCCCGCCGACTCCATACGGGTCACCACGCCCTCCAGGTTGTCCAGTTCCGCTTCGGTCAGCGTCGCGGCGACCCGGCGGATCAGGCCCTCCTCCAGCACTTCCCGGATCTGGAGGATGTCGGCGAGGGCGCCGGTGTCGTCATGCCGGGCCAGGGCGCGGAAGGTCAGGCCGTCGACGAGCGGGGTGAGGGAGGCCCTGCCGACATAGGTGCCGTAGCCGTGTCTGATCTCGACGATGTCGAGGGCCTGGAGGGCCTTGAGGGCCTCGCGGACGGAGTTGCGGCTGACGCCGAGGGCCTCCGTCAGTTCGGCCTCGGTGGGCAGGGGGGCACCGGCGGTGAGTCTGCGGTCGAGGATGAGCTGGACGACCTGGCGCTGTATCCGGCTGGTCCTGGGCTCCTCGGACATGCGCCGCATCGTACGCGCCCCGGACATCCCACGTCCCACCTCTGGCGGTACCCGGTACCGGACCTTTGCTGATATTCCGTCAACTCCCGGCACATCACAACGCCATTGGTGCGACCTCTGGCGACTGCGCCATTCGTGTGCGATCCCTTGACCGCCCTCACGGCCCCTCCTATGGTCGCGCTGACCGCAGGACGTAGGACGTCGTATCTCCCCCTCCCTTCGCACCCTTCCCACCTCTCCGCTGGAGGACCCGTGCGCGACGTGACCCACGACGTACCGGCGCCGCACCGCCGGACCTTCCTGAAGTACACCGGCGCGCTGGGCGCGGCCGCCGCCGTCTCCGCGTCCCTGTCGGCCTGTTCGTCCGGGCCGGAATCCACCAACGAGACCGGCGGAGGCGACGGCGCGGACCGGACACTCACCGCGGTGATCGGCTACGGCAACGACGGCAGCTGGGACCCGACGCAGACGGCGTCCGCGTTCTGCATGGCCGCCAACAACCACATCTACGAAGGTCTGCTGGACACCGACCCGATCTCCCGCGAGCCGTACGCGGCCCTGGCGACCGAGGTGCCGAAGGACCCGGACAGCACGTCCTGGAGGTTCGCGCTGCGGGCGGGTGCGAAGTTCCACGACGGGAAGCCCGTCACCGCCGACGATGTCGTGTTCGTCTTCGAGCGGATCCTCGACCCGGACACCCAGACCCTCGCCAAGGGCTTCTTCGCGAGCTGGCTGAAGGAGGTCCGGAAGATCGACGCGCGGAACGTGGAGCTGGTGCTCAAGTTCCCGTTCCCGGACGGGCTGTCCCGGCTGACGCTCGCGAAGATCATGCCGAAGCACGTGTTCTCCGAGCCGGGTGGCTGGGACGACGCCATCAAGGGCAAGGCGATCGGCTCGGGGCCGTACCGGCAGACCGCGCACCACCCCAAGTCGAACACGACCTTCGAGGCGTTCGCCGACTACAACGGACCGCGCAAGCCCGCCTTCCGGAAGATGAACTGGCTGACGATCGTGGACGCCGCGCCCCGCGTCGCGAAGATCTCGGGGTCGAGCGCGGGGGCGCAGATCGCGGACAACATCCCGTACGCCAACATCGGGCAGCTGGAGAGCGGCGGCCTGACCGTCGCCGGCGGGGCCGGGATGAACAACCTGTTCCTGATGTTCAACACCAAGCACAAGCCCTTCGACGACGTGCGCGTGCGCCAGGCCCTGCACTACGCCATCGACACGGAGAAGATGGTGGAGGTCGCGCTCAAGGGCCGCGGGAAGCCGTCGAGCTCCTTCCTCGACGAGAGCAACCCGTCCTACCGCCGGGCCAAGACCGTGTACGACTACGACCCGGACAAGGCGAAGGCGCTGCTCAAGGCCGCCGGGGTCAAGGGGCTGAGCATCGAGATCCTCGCGGTGAACGTGAGCTGGATCGTGGACTGCCTGCCGACCGTCAAGTCCTCCTGGGACGCGATCGGTGTCCGTACGACCCTGTCCCCGCAGGAGACCACCGCCGTCTTCACCAAGATGGACCAGAAGCAGGACTACCAGGTGGTCGCCGCCGCCTCGAACCCCAACCAGTTCGGCCTCGACGCCGATCTGATCATGCATTACAACTACGGGCCCGAGAACCTCTGGATGCAGTACACACGGTGGGCCGGCAACTCCGTCGCCAAGGCGCTCTTCAAGGACATGGACCGGGCCACCCGGGAGCCGGACGCCGCGAAGAAGACGGCGATGGTCCAGGACTACATCGACGTCGTCGCCGAACAGGCCGTGCTCTACCCGGTCGTCCACAACGAGCTGATGACCGCCTGGAACCCCGAGCGGCTCAGCGGGATAAGGCCACAGCCCTACCCCGGCATCAACCTCCTCCAGGCCAAGTGGGCCTAGCGGTATGACCGCTGTTCTGCGGATCCTGCTCCGCCGTGTCGCCCTGCTCGTGCCGCTGATGCTCGGCATCGTGCTGTTCGTGTTCCTGGTGATGCGGTTCTCGGACGTCGACCCGGCGTCCGCGTTCTTCCAGGGCGCCAACCCGACGCCCCAGCAGCTGCACGACTTCCGGGAGGAACACGGCCTGCTCGACCCGCTGCCCGTGCGCTACGTGGACTTCGTCGCCGACGTGCTGCACGGCGACATGGGCACCAGCGCGCTGACCCGGGCGCCGGTGATCGACCAGGTCACCACCGCGCTGCCCCTCACCCTCCAGCTCACCTTCCTGGGCCTGGGCATCGCCGTGGTGCTGTCCCTCCTCGGCGGGGTGACGGCGGCGATCTACCGGGACCGGCTGCCCGACCAGATCATCCGGGTCGTGTCGCTGACCGGCGTCGCCGCGCCGGGCTTCTGGCTGGCGCTGCTGATGATCCAGTACCTGGCGGTCGACCTGGGCTGGTTCCCGACCGGCGGCTACATCAACCCGGCCGACTCCTTCACCGGCTGGCTGAAGACCATGACACTCCCCGCCTTCGCCCTCTCCCTGCCGGTGGCCGCGCAGCTGACCCGGATCGTGCGGACGGCGGTGGTGGAGGAGCTGGACAAGGACTACGTACGGACGGCGATCGGGAGCGGGCTGCCGCCCCGGGTCGTGGTCGGGCGGAACGTGCTGCGGAACGCGCTCATCAATCCCCTCACCGTGCTCGGGCTGCGCGTCGGCTATCTCCTCGGCGGCGCGGTCGTCATCGAGACGATCTTCTCGCTGCCCGGCATGGGCAAGCTGATGATCGACGCCGTGAAGAACGGCGATCCGGCCGTGGTCCAGGGCGTCGTCCTGACCACGGCGGCCGGGTTCGTCGTCGTGAACCTCGTCATCGACGTCCTCTACCTGCTGGTCAACCCGCGACTGAGGGATGCGACCACATGATGACCCGCAAGAGTCTTACGACGGCGCTGTCCCGGCCCGGTGTGCGGCTGCGCGGCTGGCGCAGGCTGCCGTTGCTGTCGAAGGTCGCCGTCTGCTTCCTGGCGGTCGTCGTCCTGATGGCGCTGCTCGCGCCGGTCCTCGCCCCGCACGACCCCCTCGACCAGCACCCGCCGGTCGACGGAACCGGGCATCCGTCCGCCGCGCACTGGATGGGCCAGGACAGCCTCGGCCGGGACATCCTCAGCCGGCTGATGTACGGGGCGCGCTGGTCGCTGGCGATCGGGCTCGGCGCGACCGGGCTGGCGCTGGTGGTCGGCGCGCTGCTCGGGGCGATCGCGGCCACCTCGCGCAAGGCGGTCGACGAGACGCTGATGCGCTGTCTGGACGTGGTGATGGCGTTCCCGGGCATCGCGCTGGCCGCCGTGCTGGTGGCCGTGTTCGGCGGTGGCATCACGGTGCTGATCTGCGCGATCGCGTTCCTGTTCACCCCGCCGGTGGCACGGGTCGTCCGGGCGAACGTCCTCGACCAGTACGGCGAGGACTATGTGACGGCGGAACGGGTGATCGGCGCCCGGACCCCGCACATCGTGCTGAAGCACGTGGCGATCAACTGCGCCGCCCCGGTGCTGGTGTTCTGCACGGTCCAGGTCGCCGAGGCGGTGGTCTTCGAGGCGTCGCTGTCCTTCATCGGGGCGGGTGTCCGGCCGCCCGACCCGTCCTGGGGCAGTGTCATCGCGGACGGCAAGAACATGGTGCTGACCGGCGGCTGGTGGGCGACCGTGTTCCCCGGGCTGCTGATGCTGGTCACGGTGCTGTCGCTGAACATCCTGTCCGAGGGCGTGTCCGACGCGTGGGCGGCCCCGTCGGCGCGGGACGTGGAGTCGCCCGAGGACGACCGGCTGGAGGCGCCGGAGCCCGGCAGCGGGGAGGTCGTACAACTGCCCGGCCTGGCGGAGGCGGCCCGGCGGCTGCGGGCCCGGGCCCGTCGGGTGCCCCGGGACGGTCAGCCGGTGCTCGCGGTGGAGAACCTGGCGATCGGCTTCGACCAGCGGCACGGCGGCGTGGACATCGTGGACGGCATCAGCTTCGAGGTGCATCCCGGTGAGGTGCTGGGCCTGGTCGGCGAGTCGGGCTGCGGCAAGTCGCTGACCGCGCTGGCGGTCATGGGCCTCCAGCCGAAGGGGGCGCGCGTCAGCGGACAGGTGCGGTTCCGGCAGCGGGACCTGATCGCCGAGCCGATGCGCGTACGCCGCAAACTCCTGGGCCACGAGATGGCGATGATCTACCAGGACGCGCTGTCGTCGCTGAACCCGGCGATGACGATCCGCGCCCAGCTGGGGCAGGTGGTCCGGCGTGGCGGGCGGCGCAGTCCGGCCGACTTGCTGACGATGGTCGGCCTGGACCCCGAGCGCACCCTGCGCAGCTACCCGCACGAACTGTCCGGCGGGCAGCGCCAGCGCGTCCTGATCGCCATGGCGCTGTCCCGCGACCCGCAGCTGATCGTCGCCGACGAGCCCACGACCGCCCTCGATGTGACCGTGCAGGCCCAGGTCATGGAGCTGCTGCTGCGGCTGCGCGAGGAGCTGGGCTTCGCGCTGGTCCTCGTCTCGCACGACCTGGCGCTGATCGCGGACGTCACCGACCGGGTGGTGGTGATGTACGGCGGGCAGATCGTGGAGACGGGCGTGACCGCCGACCTGGTGGAGGCACCGGCGCATCACTACACGCGCGGTCTGCTCGGCAGTGTGCTGTCGCTGGAGTCGGCGCAGGAACGGATGACGCAGATCAAGGGCGTCGTGCCGTCCCCGGCGGACTTCCCGGCGGGCTGCCGGTTCGCGGACCGCTGCCCGCGCGCGAGCGAGGTCTGCCGTACGACGGCTCCGGTCCTGGCCGGTCCCCCGGCGCACACGGCGGCCTGCCATCACCCCGCCATAGAGCTGTCGGCCACCGAGACCAAGGCGGTGTCATGAGCGCGCTCGTGGAGTTGGCGGATGCCCACGTCGTCCACAGGGCCCGCAGCGGCGGCCTGTTCACCCGGGACCGGGTGTACGCCCTGACCGGCGCGGACCTCGCCATCGCGCCCGGCGAGACCATCGGTGTCGTCGGCGAGTCGGGCTGCGGGAAGTCGACGCTGGCGAAGGTGCTGGTGGGGGTGGAACGGCCGACGCGGGGGACGGTGTCGTTCCGGGGCCGGGATCTGTGGGCGATGCCGGCCGCCGAGCGCCGCCGGGCCGTCGGCGGCAGTACCGGCATGATCTTCCAGGACCCGTCGACGGCCCTCAACCGCCGCCTGCCCGTCCGGCAGATCCTGCGGGACCCGCTGGACGTGCACGACCGGGGCACCAGAAGCAGTCGCGAGGATCGCGTGCGGGAGCTGATGTCCCTGGTCGGTCTCCCCCGGGCCCTCGCCGACGCCCTGCCGGGCCAGCTGTCGGGCGGGCAGCGGCAGCGCGTCGCGATCGCCCGGGCCCTGGCGCTGGACCCGGTCCTGGTCGTGGCCGACGAGCCGACGAGCGCCCTGGACGTGTCGGTCCGGGCGCAGATCCTCAACCTCCTGCTGGACCTGAAGGAACGCCTGGGCCTGGCCCTGGTGTTCGTCTCGCACGACATCCAGACGGTACGGCGGATGAGCGACCGTGTGATCACCATGTACCTGGGCCGGATCGTGGAGGAGTCCCCGGCCGCCCTGGTCACCGACCGGGCCCGGCACCCGTACACCCGCGCGCTGTTCTCCGCCACGCCCGGCCTGCTCGACCCGATCGACCCGATCCCGCTGGTCGGACCCGTGCCGTCGGCGACCCGCCCGCCGAGCGGTTGCCCGTTCCGGACGCGCTGCTGGAAGGCGGACGGGACGTGCGAGGCGGCGATGCCGGACTTCTCGGCCGCGTCGGCCTCCGCGCACCGCTTCCGCTGCCACCATCCTGTCCAGGAGGACGAAGCGACCCGCGACCTCGTCCGCCGACGCGCCCCGATGGAGGCTCCATGACCCTCACCCCGCTGACCGGTGTCATCCCGCCCGTGTGCACGCCCCTGACACCGGACCGCGAGGTGGACGTCCCCTCGCTGCTCAGGCTCGTCGACCATCTGCTGGCCGGCGGGGTGAGCGGACTGTTCGTGCTCGGCTCGACGTCCGAGGCGGCGTATCTGCCGGACCGGCAGCGCAGGCTGGTCGTCGAGTCGGTCGTGGCCCACGTGGGCGGGCGGCTCCCGGTGCTGGCCGGGGCGATCGACATGACGACGGCCCGGGTCCTGGACCATGTCGCGTCGGTGGCGGCGGCCGGAGCGGACGCGGTCGTCGTCACCGCCCCGTTCTACGCCCGCACCCACCCGGCGGAGATCGCCCGCCACTACCGCGCGGTCGCGGCCGGCAGCCCCGTCCCGGTCATCGCCTACGACCTGCCCGTCGCCGTCCACACGAAGCTGCCCGCGGACGTGGTCCTGGAACTGGCCGCCGACGGTGTCCTGGCCGGTCTGAAGGACTCCAGCGGCGACCTGGCCGCCTTCCGCCAGGTCCTGACCGGCGCCCGGGACCGCCAGGGCATCAGCGGCTTCAGCGTGCTGACCGGATCCGAGCTGATCGTCGACGCGGCGCTCGCGCTCGGCGCGGACGGGACGGTGCCCGGCCTCGGCAACGTCGACCCGCACGGCTACGTCCGCCTGGAGCGTCTGTGCCGTTCCGGGGACTGGGAGGAGGCCCGTGCCGAACAGGAGCGGCTGTGCGCCCTGTTCGGCATGGTGACGGTCGGCGACCCGGCCCGGATGGGCCCCGGTTCCTCGGCGATCGGCGCCTTCAAGGCCGCGCTGCACCTGCGGGGTGTGATCGACTGCCCGGCGACGGCGGAGCCGCAGGTGCCGCTGTCGCCGGACGAGGTGGAGCGGGTCGGGAAGTACCTGGCGGCGGCCGGGTTGCTCTAGAGGTCACCGACGGGGAGGCGGCGGAACTCGATGGTCTCGTAAGTCCCCTGGACTCCCGTCTCGTAGAGGATCCCCACCGTCTTCCGGCCGAGCGGCACCAGGTCGGAGTAGGCCGCGGGCTGCTGGGAGAGCGTCAGCGCCTTGGTGAACGTGGCGCCGCCGTCGGTGCTGCGCCATACGGCCATCGACCGGCGGGCGGTGGGGACGGATGGGCCGGAGAACAGCAACGACCCACGCTTCCCCGCGAGTTGCAGGACGCTGCCCTGGACGACCGGGACCTCGTTCAGGGTGGGCTGCACGGCGTACGGCCGCTCCAGTGACCCGCCGCCGTCCCACGAATGGCTGTCGAGGCGGTTGCCGGGGCTCGTGCCGTGCTGGTCACGGGCGTTGAAGTAGATCCTGCCGTCGGGGAGCTGGGCGGCGATCGACTCGTTGGCGTTGTTCACCCCGTCGTAGGAGTCGTCGACGAGGCCCAGGCGCCAGGTCCTGCCGCCGTCGTCGCTGAGGAGCGCGTGGGCACCGTAGTAGCGGGGCTCCTGGCCGGTGTCCGGGGAGCCGGCGGGCGGGGCCGCCGAGTGGTTGGCGGGGACGACCAGCCGGCCCGTGTGCGGGCCCCGGGTGAGGGCGATCGCGTGGCCGGGGCCGGTCGCGTACCAGCGCCAGGTCGGGCGCTTGGCCTGGGCGGTGATCTCGCGCGGTGCCGTGAAGTGGCGGCCGTCGTCCCGGCTGTGCTGCACGAACACCCGGCGGCTCTGCTCGGGCGTGACCTCGCCCCGCATGATCTGGGCCTCCGTCACCTTGCCGCTGTTGTAGGAGGTGAGGAGCACGACCGCACCGGTGCGCGGGTCGACGACGGGGGCCGGGTTGCCCCGGGTGTCGCCGTTCCCGGCGGCGACGACGGTGAGCGGGCCCCAGGTGCAGCCGCCGTCCGCCGAGCGTCTGAGGACCACGTCGATGGCGCCGGTGTCCCCGGCACCGCCGCGTCTGCCCTCGGCGAAGGCGAGGACGGTGTTCTCGCGCGTGGTGACGGCGGCGGGGATGCGGTACGTGTCGTAGCCGCCCTCGCCCGAGACGTACGGGACGGAGGAGGTGCAGCCGGGGGTGGCCGAGGCGGAGGTCGTCTCGGTGAGGGGAGTGAGGAGGACCGCGGTGACGAGGAGGGTGCGACTGACGAGTCTCATCCTGCTCCTGAAACGGGGGAGTCGGATCGTGCCTGTCCGTCAGATGTTCCCCGGTGTCACGATCCCCGACTCGTACGCCACGACGACCAGCTGCGCCCGGTCCCGCGCCGCCAGCTTGCCCATGATGCGGCTGACGTGGGTCTTCGCGGTCAGCGGGCTCAGGCCCAACACCTCGGCGATCTCCGTGTTGTTGAGGCCGCGCGCGACCAGGGCGAGCACCTCCCGCTCGCGCTCGGACAGACACTCAGGCCCGCCGGTCGCCGGTGCCGAGGGGCTGCGCAGGAACCGCTCGATCAGCCGTGCCGTGGGCCCGGGCGACAGCAGGGACTCCCCGGCCGCGACCGTGCGGATGGCGTCGAGGAGTTCGGCCGGCCTGGTGTCCTTGACCAGGAACCCGGAGGCGCCGGCGCGCAGGGCGTCCACGATGTGCTCGTCGGTGTCGTAGGTGGTGAGGACCAGGACGCGGACGCCCGCGAGGTCGTCGTCGGCCGCGATGAGCCGGGTCGCCTCGATACCGTCCAGGTCGGGCATGCGGATGTCCATCAGCACGAGGTCGGCGCGCCCGTCACGGGCCTGTTCCACGGCCTGACGGCCGGTGGCGGCCTGGCCGACGACCTCCATGTCCCGGGCCGACTCCACGAGCATCGCGAACGCCTCCCGCACCAGGGTCTGATCGTCCGCGAGCAGCACCCGTATGGTCATCCGTCCCTCTCCCCCGTCGTGGTCAGCGGCAGGACCGCGGTGACCTCGAACCCGCCCCCGGTACGGGGTCCGGCGTCGAGTGTGCCACCGACGCTGCGGGCCCGCTCCCGCATTCCGACGAGCCCGAAGCCCGGTGTGCCGCCCTGGGCCGGACCGGTGCCGTCGTCGCTGACCGACAGGTGCAGGACGCCCTGCCGCTCCGCCAGTTCGACGCGGACGGCCGGTCCGGGCCCCGCGTGCCGGACCGCGTTCGTCAGGGCCTCCTGCACGATGCGGTAGGCGGCGGCGCCCACGGCGGGCGGCGCCCGCCGTATCCGTACGGTCTGCTCGACCCGGGCACCGGCGAGCCGCGCGGCCTGAGCCAGGTCGGGCAGTCCGTCGAGGCCGGGCAGCGGGCCGCGGGCGTCCGGGGAGCCGTGCTCGCGCAGCACCTCCAGCGTGGTGCGCAGTTCAACGCGGGCGCTGCGGCAGGTCTCGGCGATGTCGTCGAGGGCCTTGGCGACCGTCTCCCGGTCGAGCCGCTCGGGGTCGGCCGACAGGACGTGGGCGGCGACGGAGGTCTGCACGCCGATGAGGGTGATGCTGTGGGCCAGCAGGTCGTGCAGGTCCCGGGCGATCCGCAGCCGCTCCTCGGCGACGCGCCGCCGGGCCTCCTCCTCGCGGGTGCGTTCGGCGCGTTCGGCGCGTTCCACGATGGAGGCCACGTACTGGCGGTAGAAGCGCACGTCGACCCCGCAGAACAGCACGGCGACGACCCAGCCGGACGCCTTCAGCAGTCCCAGCGCCTCCTGCGCGCTGATGGTGAGCAGCACGCCCACCGCCATGGTGATGACGCCGATGCCGACCAGGACGGTGCGCAGCGGCCGGCCGGTGACGGCGACGGTGTACAGGGCGACGTAGGCGGCCTGGGTGGCCGCGGTGTGCGGGTAGTCGAGGAAGTGGTAGGGGAACACGCAGGTGATCACGGCGACCAGGACGAACACCGGACGGCGGCGGCGCCACACCAGCGGCACGTGGGAGACGAGCAGCAGGGCCCAGCCGAGCGCGTCGGGCCTGCGGCCGTCGTCGACCATGAGCGCGAGGACGGCGGAGAAGCCGGCGACGAGGAAGGCGAGGACCGTGTCGTTGCGGAGGGCGTGCGGGGCGGTCAGCGGATCGCGGTTGATCGCGGCCATGATCCGCTCCGCGGGACGCGACCACGCCGCCGTCGTGGTGGTGGGTGCCTGCACAGGGGTCATCCTCGGCGAGGAAGGCGTCCCTCCGGGAGGGGAGGGACCCCTTCGGTCGGTCAGGGGGCGTTCGCGGCCACGGGATCGCGCTCCGGCGGCGGGGCCGTCCGCTCCGGCGCGCGGGAGAGCCTGCCCGGCCACCACATCCGCCGCTTGAGCAGCACACTCGCCGTGGTCACCAGGTACGTACGCACCAGGAAGGTGTCCAGCAGGACCCCCACCGCGATGACGAACCCGAGTTCCACCAGCCCGACCATCGGCAGCGTCGTCAGCACCGCGAACGTCGCCGCGAGCACCACTCCCGCCGAGGCGATGACCCCGCCGGTCGTCCGCAGGGCGGTGAGCGCCGCGGCCTCCGGCTCGGCCCCTCGTACGGACTCCTCCCGCATGCGGTGCATCAGGAAGATCCCGTAGTCCACCCCGAGGGCGACCAGGAACACGAAGGACAGCAGCCCGAGCCCGGGATCCGTCCCGCCGAACCCGAAGACCGGCTCGAACACCAGCCCTCCGATGCCGAGGGCCGCTCCCCAGACCGCGACCACCGCCGCCAGCAGCAACAACGGCGCGACAAGACTGCGCAACAGGCCGACCAGGATGACGAACACGGCAGCCAGGACCAGCGGCACGATCACCTTCCGGTCCCGCGCCTCGCTGTCGGCCAGGTCGATCTGCTGTGCGCTGGGTCCGCCGACGTACGCGCCCTCGGGGTCGATCCCGGCCCGCAGCGCCTCGATGGTGCGGGTCTCGGCCGGGGTCTCCGGCGCCGCCGTGGTGAAGACGGCGAGCTCGGTCCACCCCGCCCCGCTCCGCCCGGTGACCACCTCGGCGACCCCGTCGGTCGCCCGGGCCCGTTCGCCCACCGCCTCGGCCCGTTCCCGGGGCGCGATGACCGTCACGGGCCGGCTGCTGCGCTCGGGGTACTCGCGTGCCAGCGTCTGCATGGCGGTGATGGACTCGGGCCGTTCGGTGAAGGAGTCCTCCTGCTTGATGCTCCCGGACAGGTTCAGCGTGCCGAGGGCGAGCGCTCCGAGCAGGACACCCCCGGTGACGAGGACGGTGACGGGCCGCCGGGTCGCCGAGGTGCCCATCGCGGCGAACAGCGACCGCCGGGTCTTCGGCTCGCTCCCGAACGCCGGGATCAGCGGCCAGAACACCCGCCGCCCCAACAGGACGAGGACCGCCGGCAGCAGGGTCGTCATGGCGACCAGCGCGGCGAGCACCCCGACCACGCCGACCGGTCCCATGCCGCTGCTGCTGTTGAGGTCCGCGGCGAGCAGGCACAGCAGCCCGGCCGCGACGGTCCCCGAGGAGGCGAGGATTGCCGGCCCGCAGCCGCGCAGGGCGGTGCGCATGGCGTCGTACGGCCGCTCGTGGCGCCGCAGTTCCTCGCGGTAGCGGGAGATGAGGAGCAGCGCGTAGTCGGTGCCGGCGCCGAGGACGAGCACGGTCATCACGCCGCCGCTCTGGCCGGTGACGGTGACGTCGAACAGTTCGTGCAGCCCGTACCCGGCGGCCATCGCCACGGCGGCGGCGACCCCGGCCACGGCGAGCGGCACCAGCCACAGGAACGGGCTGCGGTAGATGAGGACGAGCAGCACGGTGACGACGGCGAGGGTGGCGAGCAGCAGTGTGGCGTCGAGCGTCTCGAACACCTTGTTCATGTCGGTGTTCAGCGCGCCGGGCCCGCCGACCTCGACGCTCAGCCCGCCGCCGCCCGAGGCGATGTCCCGCACCCCGTCGACGAAGGCGTCCCGCGCTTCCTCGTCCTGGCCGGGCTGGGTGCTGGAGACCGGGTACATGAGGGTGGAGCCGTCCTGGGACGGAACGCCCCGCGCCTCGCCGCCCGTCAGGTCGTAGGCACCGCCCACCTCGGAGACCTGCTCGGCGGCCGTGCGCCGGTCGGCGCCGGTCAGGCCGCCGTCCCGGTGGTAGACGAGCACCAGGTCGGTCGCCTCACCGCCCGGCAACTCGTCCTGGATCCGCGCCACCTGGGTGGAGTCGGCGCTGTCGGGCAGATAGTCGACCGCGCGGTTCTGCTGGATGCCGGAGAACTTCCCGGCGAGCGGCCCGAGCAGGACGAGCGCGGCCAGCCACAGCCCGACCACCACCCAGGGCACGGCCCGCCGCCGCCCCGTACGTGTTTTCACAGCCCCCATCTGTCCGGCTCCCTCCGGTCGGGTGTCTGGAACGGTCTCCAGACTCCCGGCGCGCGGGGGCCGATTCGTCGGGCGTGAGGCCGAGCCGGGGGTTACTGCGAGGGGTGGTACGGGCGGCGGATTACTCCCCGGGGAGTAACGCGCGTCCTAGGAGGGCGTGCGCGCCGCTGCCGCCATCAGCCGGGTCACGTCATCGGAACAGATCGTGAGCGCCGCTCCCACGGTCGCCAGGACGTCCCGCTCGGCCGGGGTGTACGGCCCGTCCGCCAGGGCGATGCGGGCGCCCTGGAGCAGGATCGACTCACGGCCGGCGGTGGCGAGGTGCGGGGCGAGCGGGTCCAGCGCCTCGTGGAGCTCTATGGCCAGCCCGGCGCCGCAGGGCTCGCCGGAGATCCGGCCGGTGTCCGCCTCCAGCGCCTCGACGAGGGCGGCGAGCTGCTCCTCCGTGCAGTCGTCGAAGCCGGCCGCGCGCACGGCCAGCACGGCCGCCTCCAGTGCCGTACGGGAACCGGCGCCGCCCGCCGCCAGTACCGCGAGGGCGACGGTGTGCACGGCGTCGCGGAGCATCGCGGAGAAGCGGGTGGTCGTCGGATGGTCGAGGACGTCCGTGCCGAAGTGACGGCGGCAGGCGGCACACTCCACGACGGGGCCGGTCTCGCCGCGCGGCAGCACGGGCAGGCCGAGCAGGGTGAAGCGGCGCTGTCCGGTCAGCCGCTGGTAGTTCCGGTCGCCGCCGCAGCCGGGGCAGAAGAACTCCCCGTCACCGGCGGCGGTCCATGCGATACGGGTGCCCAGGATGCTGGAAAACCTGGCGGCATGGCCGTTTCGTCCCCGTCCTGGCAGCACGTCGCACCTCCGTCACGCCGCACGGCAGCGTCGCCGCGCTTGCGTGATGTTAGCCACATCCATGAGGAGGAGTCAGCACCCCGGAGGAGACCTTTCCGTGACCCTCACAGGGATTGGCCGGTATGTGACGGGGCTCCACCCGCCGGACAACGGCGGGCAGAGCCCCATAATCCCCGTTACGACTGGTCAGCGCGTCGCGCGGTTGACGGCCGAGACGACCGCCTTCAGGGAGGCGCGCGTGGTGTTCGCGTCGATTCCGATCCCCCACAGAACCTTGTCGCCGATCGCGCACTCGATGTAGGAGGCGGCCTGCGCGGAGGCGCCCTCGCTCATCGTGTGCTCCTGGTAGTCCAGCAGGCGTACGTCGATGCCGACGGACTGCAGGGCGTCGAAGAAGGCCGAGATCGGGCCGTTGCCGGAGCCGGTCAGTACGGTGTCCTGGCCGTCGACCGTGGCCTCCACCTTCAGCGTGTCCACGCCGTCGGTGTCGGTGGTCGACTGGTTGTTCTTGACCTGGATCCGGCCCCACGGGTTCTCGGGGTTGGGCAGGTACTCGTCCTGGAAGGCCGCCCAGATGTCCTTCGGCGTGACCTCGCCGCCCTCGGCGTCCGTCTTGGCCTGGATGACCTTGGAGAACTCGACCTGCATACGGCGCGGCAGGTCCAGGCTGTGGTCGTTCTTCAGGACGTACGCGATACCGCCCTTGCCGGACTGCGAGTTGACCCGGATGACCGCCTCGTAGGAGCGGCCGACGTCCTTCGGGTCGATCGGCAGGTAGGGCACCGCCCACTCGATGTCGTCGACCGTGACCCCACGGGCCGCCGCGTCGGCCTCCATGGCGTCGAAGCCCTTCTTGATGGCGTCCTGGTGGGAGCCGGAGAAGGACGTGTAGACCAGGTCACCCACGTACGGGTGGCGCGGGTGGACCTCCATCTGGTTGCAGTACTCCCACGTACGACGGATCTCGTCGATGTCGGAGAAGTCGATCTGCGGGTCGACGCCCTGGGAGAAGAGGTTCATGCCCAGGGTGACCAGGTCGACGTTGCCGGTGCGCTCGCCCTGGCCGAACAGGCAGCCCTCGACGCGGTCGGCGCCGGCCATCAGGGCCAGCTCGGCGGCGGCGACGGCCGTCCCGCGGTCGTTGTGCGGGTGGATGGACAGCACGACGTGTTCACGGCGGGTGAGGTTGCGGCCCATCCACTCGAAGCGGTCGGCGTGGGTGGAGGGCGTGGAGCGCTCGACGGTCGCCGGCAGGTTGAGGATGATCTCGCGGCCCGGACCGGGCTGCCAGACGTCCATGACGGCCTCGCAGACCTCCAGCGCGAAGTCCAGCTCGGTGTCCGTGAAGATCTCCGGCGAGTACTGGTAGCCGAACTCCGTCTCCGGGCCCAGCAGCTTCTCCGCGTACTCCATGACCAGCCGCGTGCCGTCGACGGCGATCTGCTTGATGTCGTCCTTGGAGCCGCGGAAGACGACACGGCGGAACACGGGGGCCGTGGCGTTGTACAGGTGGACCGTCGCCCGCTTGGCGCCCTTCAGGGACTCCACCGTGCGCTCGATCAGGTCCTCGCGGGCCTGGGTCAGTACGGAGATGGTGACGTCGTCGGGGATGGCCCCGGGCTCCTCGATGATGGAGCGCACGAAGTCGAAGTCGGTCTGGCCGGAGGCCGGGAAGCCGACCTCGATCTCCTTGTAGCCCATCTTGACCAGCAGGTCGAACATGGCGCGCTTGCGGGCCGGCGACATGGGGTCGATCAGGGCCTGGTTGCCGTCGCGCAGGTCGGTGGAGAGCCAGCGGGGGGCGGTGGTGATCCGGTTGGCCGGCCAGGTGCGGTCCGGGATGTCGACCTGCTCGTAGCGGCCGTACTTGTGGATCGGCATGGTGCTGGGCTGCTGGCGGTTCGCCATGATGCGGGGGCTCCTCGGGAGGTGTCCGGAAGGACGGCCGACTGACGCAGCACCAAGCTCCGCGGGGAGGGAGTCGGCCTCGACTACAGGCCCTCGCCGCGGCAGCTAAGGAGAAGCAGCCCGAAACGCATGATGCGCAGCATGCTAGCCGAGGCCCTCCAGGTGTGCGGATCCGTATCAGTATGCGGGACCGGGTGCATATATGGGACAAAAAGTGCGCCACGCCACTTCGTGAGAGCGGCTAGCCATACCACCTCGCCACGGAGCGTGAAGTCGCTTGTCCGCGTATTTCACCAATCATGGTGGCGACTAGTGACAGCCTCGTCACGCAGTGCAAGGGTGCCGGTCATGACGACTCACGGGGGCTTCGAGCCCGTCTTCTGCACCATCGTTCCGCCCCATGTCCTCGACAAGCTCTCCCAGGCCGAGGACCCCGCACTGGCCGGCCCGGCCCGCCGCACCCTCCAGCGGGACGCCTTCGAGCGCACCCAGCGCCGCCTCACCACGGTCCTCGGCGCGAGCGCCGTCGCCTCGGTCGCCGACGGCGAGCCGCAGCGCACGGTCCACGACGCCCGGCACGGCACCGACCTGCCCGGGCACAAGGTCCGCGGCGAGGGCGACAAGCCCGGCAAGGACGCCACGGTCAACCGCGCCTACGCCGGCCTCGGCGCCACCTTCGAGCTGCTCCTCACGGCGTACCAGCGCGACTCGATCGACGGGAACGGCCTGCCGCTGGACGCGACGGTGCACTACGACCGCGACTACAACAACGCCTTCTGGAACGGCGAGCAGATGGTCTTCGGCGACGGCGACGGCGAGATCTTCCTCGACTTCACCATCCCGATCGACGTCATCGGCCACGAGCTCGTCCACGGCGTCACGCAGTACACCGCGAACCTCACCTACTTCGGCCAGCCCGGCGCGCTGAACGAGTCCGTGTCGGACGTCTTCGGCGCGCTGATCAAGCAGTACACGCTCGGCCAGACCGCCGCCGAGGCCGACTGGCTGATCGGCGCGGGCCTCCTCGCCCCGCGCGTGACGGGCGTGGCGCTGCGCTCCATGAAGGAGCCGGGCACGGCGTACGACGACGACGTCCTCGGCAAGGACCCGCAGCCCGCGACCATGGACGACTTCGTCCGCACCGGCCGCGACAACGGCGGTGTCCACATCAACTCGGGCATCCCCAACCACGCCTTCTACCTCGCGGCCACGGCCCTCGGCGGCCACGCCTGGGAGCGCGCGGGACAGGTCTGGTACGACGTGCTGACCGGCGGGGAGCTGAAGGAGCAGGCGATGTTCACCGACTTCGCCACGCTCACCGTCAAGGCCGCCCGGGAGCGCTTCGGCGACGGGGAGGAGCTGGACGCCGTCTCGAAGGCCTGGGAGCAGGTCGGGGTGCGGACCCTGTAGTTCCGTACTAGACAGGTGCCATGCGGATTCAGGTGAGGCGCACAGGCGGGTTCGCGGGCATCGAGCGGTTTGCCGAGGTGGACACCTCGGGCCGCCCGGATGCCGCCGAGTGGCACGCCCTGGCCGAGCAGGCGGTGGCCGCCGGCCGGGGGACTCCGCCGGTCGGGGTGCCGGACGGTTTCAGCTACCAGATCACGGTGGACGGCAAGACGGTCTACTGCTCCGACCCCCGGCTGACGGACGAGCAGCGCAAGCTGATCTCGCGGGTGCTGAAAGAAGGGGCGTAACAGGTCCTGGGCGGCGGCCTGTTGACTTCCGTTACCGCCGGTACGGATGATCCAGCGCATGGCGACTGACGCAGGCAACCCGATCCCCCGCTTCCCGGCCGGTTTCCTCTGGGGCGTGTCGACCTCGGCGCACCAGATCGAGGGCGCGGCGGACGCGCGCGAGCCGTCCGTGTGGGACGCCTTCACGGCCGAGCCGGGGCGGATCAAGGACGGCTCGACGGCGGCGGTGGCCTGCGACCACTTCCACCGCCATCGCGAGGACGTGGCGCTGCTGGCGGACCTCGGTGTGAACGCGTACCGCTTCTCCGTCTCCTGGCCACGTGTGCGCTCGGAGAAGGGCCTGGACTTCTACGACCGCCTGGTCGACGACCTGTGCGCGGCGGGCGTCCGCCCGGTGCCGACCCTGTTCCACTGGGACCTGCCGGCGGACCTGGACTGGCTGGAGCGGGACACGGCGGCCCGCTTCGCCGAGTACGTGTCAGTGGTCGCCGAGCGCCTCGGTGACCGGGTGACCAAGTGGATCACCCTGAACGAGCCCGCCGAGCACACCCTGCTGGGCCATGCCCTGGGCGTGCACGCGCCGGGCAGGAAGCTGCTGTTCGACGCGCTGCCGGTCGCGCACCACCAGCTGCTGGCCCACGGCCTGGCCGTACGGGCCCTGCGCGCCTCGGGCGCCACGGACATCGGTGTCGCCAACTCGCACGGCCCGACCTGGGCGGCCTCGACCGAGGCGGCGGACGTGGAGGCGGCCGAGTTCTACGACCTGCTGCTGAACCGCCTCTTCGCGGACCCGCTGCTGCTGGGCCGGTACCCGGACGGCATCGGCGAGCTGATGCCCGGGGACGTCGAGGCCGATCTGAAGGTGATCGCCGAGCCGGTCGACTGGTACGGCGTCAACTACTACGCGCCGACCCGGGTGGGCGCCCCGCAGGGCACGGAGATCGAGTTCGGCGGCGTCTCCATGCCCGCGGAACTGCCCTTCTCCGTCCGCGAGATCGAAGGTCATCCGGTCACGGACTTCGGCTGGCCGGTCGTACCCGAGGGCCTCACCGAACTGCTCACCGGCTTCCGCGAGCGCTACGGCGACCGGCTCCCGCCCGTCGTCATCACCGAGAACGGCTGCTCGTACCCGGGCCTCGACGACCAGGACCGCGTCACCTACCTGGACGGCCATGTCCGGGCCCTGCACCGGGCGCTGGAGGCGGGCGTCGACGTGCGCGGCTACTTCGTGTGGTCCCTGCTCGACAACTTCGAGTGGGCGGAGGGCTACGCACGCCGCTTCGGCCTGGTCCATGTCGACTTCGAGACTCAGGAGCGGACCCCGAAGTCGTCGTACCGCTGGTACCGGGAGCTGCTGAAGGCCCAGGGCGCTACGGCTTGATGCCCACGCCGGTCCACAGGCTGACCTCGGCGTCCGTCGGGGTGTCGCCGTCGGTGGGGTCCGGGCGCCAGCGGTGACCCACGGCGACGCCCGGGTCGAGCAGGTCCAGGCCGTCGAAGAAGCGGGCGACATCGGCCTGGGAGCGGAACCGCACCGGGGTCCCGGCCGTGGTGTAGATGTCCGTGACCTTCTGCCAGGTGGCGGGGTCGAAGTCGGGCGTGCAGTGGCTCAGCGCCAGGGCGCTGCCCGAGGGCAGGACGTCCAGCAGACGGCGCACGATGCCGTAGGGGTCCTGGGCGTCGGTGACGAAGTGCATGAGGGCGTTGAGGGAAAGCGCGACCGGGCGGCTCAGGTCCAGGATCTCGGCCAGCTCGGGCGCGTTCAGCAGTGTCTGGGGGTCGTTGACGTCCGCCTCGATGTAGGTCGTGCGGCCCTCGGAGGAGCTGCGCATCAGGCGCTCGGCGTACTTGAGGACCAGGGGGTCGTTGTCGGCGTAGACCACCCGGGCGTCGGGGACCACGGACTGGGCCACCTGGTGCAGGTTGGGCTCGGTGGGGATGCCGGTGCCTATGTCCAGCCACTGGCGGATGCCGTGCTCGCGCGCGAGGACCCGGGTGGCCCGGTGCATGAAGGCCCGGTTCTCCCGGGCGCACACGAAGATGGCGGGGTAGGCCTCGGCGACCCGCTCGGCGGCCTGCTTGTCGACCTCGAAGTGGTCCTTGCCGCCGAGGTAGTAGTCGTACATGCGGGCGGAGTGGGGCCTGCTGGTGTCTATGTCCCGCGCGGCCTGCGAGTGGGTCATGCTGTGCCTCTCGGTGGGGGGTGGTGGTGCGAGATGCGACCGGGTGTCAGTGGGCCGTCAGATGGTCGGCGAGGCCCTGTTTGACCCCCGCGACGAACGCGGTGATCTCCTCGGGCGTGTAGATCAGCGCGGGACCGGCCGGATCCGTGGACTGCCGGACCGCCACACGGCCGTCGGCGAGCTGCTTGGCCTCCACGCACTGCCCCCCGTTCGGACCGCTCCAGGGCCGTTCCCAGCCCTGCTCCCCCAGGTCCGACGCGGGCATCCCGTTGTAGACGGTGCCCTCGGCGATGGTCATGAGTACTCCTTCCGCATGCGGTTCAACAGCGCCTTGCTGTCCGCGGACGAGGTCTTCAGAGACAGCCGGTTGTGCGCCTCCAGATGGGCCACGACGTCGGCGCGCTGGTCGAGGTAGACGGAGGCGGAGAGGATCTCGCTGTAGACGATGTCGGGCAGCTCGCGCTCCTCGAACCGGAAGTAGGTGAACGGCGCGCACGCCCCGACGTGGGCGCCCGCGGCGAACGGCACGATGTCGACGCTGACATGCTCCAGCTCGGAGGCCTCCAGGAGCCGGTCGATCTGCTCCCGCATCACCTCGGGGCCGCCGACCACACGGTGCAGTACGGCCTCCTCCATCACCACCCAGAGCGTGGGCGCGTCCTGCCTGGTGAGCAGGCTCTGGCGGCGCAACCGCAGCTCCACGCGCCGGTCGAGATCCTCGTCGCTGTCGTTCGGGAAGCCGCCGCGCAGCACGGCACGGGCGTATCCGGGCGTCTGGAGCAGTCCGGTGACGTACTGCGGCTCATAGGTGCGCAGCGTTCTCGCGCCGGTCTCCAGGCTGACGTAGGCGGTGAACCAGGACGGCATGACGTCGCGGTACGGGTTCCACCAGCCGGGCTCGTTGGCCCGCTCGGCCAGGGTGACGAACTCGTCGATCTCCTGCCGGCCTGCGCCGTAGGTCTCCAGCAGCTTCTCGACGTAGAGGATCTTCAGGCCGACCTCGGCCTTCTCCAGGCGGCGGATGGTCAGCGGGGTCACGCGCAGGGCCCTGGCCGCGTCGTCGAGGGTGAGGCCCGCGTGCTGCCGGGCCTCCTGGAGGCGGCGGCCGAGGATCATGCGGAGAACGGTGGGTGCGCCGGCGCCGGTGCCTGATCGCGCGTCGTTCACGCCGTACCTCCTGAGGGGTCGTCATCGGCGCAAGGTGGGCGCGGACTTGACGTTCTGCCGGACAACCGAGCGGTGCGATGCGTTCCGTTTGAAATTATCAGGGAGATGGTTGCAGCGTGAACTGCTCTGCGAGCATAGTTACTTGTGTGACCAGGGCGCCGGAACCCCCCACTCCCCTTTTCCGGTCGGCCCGTTGTACGCCTCGCCCCTTCCCACCCCCCACGGAAGGCGACCGCCGTGTCCCCCCACACGACATCCACCCCCCGGTTCCTGGACGCGGTGCGCCCGGGCCGCACTCACTGGCTGGAACTGCCGCCGCACCGGACCAGCGTGAGAAGCGCCCGGCATGCCCTGCGCGCGCGGCTGGACTCGTGGCAGGTGCCCGACGAGGTGTGCGCGAACGCCGTCCTGCTCGTGTCCGAGCTGGTGACCAACGCCGTGCTGCACACGCTCAGTGAGCGGATCCTGTGCGGCGTCGGGCTGATGCCGGACGAGCGCTTCCGTCTCGAGGTGCACGACGGCGACCTCTCGGAACGCGACATCCCCGACCGCCGCCCCGGCCTCGACGACGAGAACGGCCGCGGGCTGCTGCTCGTCCGGGAGATAGCGGAGAGCTGGGGCATCACCCGCTCGACCCTCACGGGCGGCAACGCGGTATGGGCGAGCCTGGCGACGCCCTTATAGCGCGGTGCGGCCGATATCAGAGAGCGAGGCCTCTCAGAACCCCAGCTTGCGCAGCTGCCTCGGGTCCCGCTGCCAGTCCTTCGCGACCTTCACATGGAGGTCCAGGAAGACCGGGGTGCCCAGCAGCGCCTCGATCTGCTTGCGGGACTTGATGCCGACGTCCTTCAGGCGCTTGCCCTTGGGGCCGATGATGATGCCCTTCTGGCTGGGGCGCTCGATGTAGACGAAGGCGTGGATGTCGAGGAGGGGCTTGTCGGCGGGGCGGTCCTCGCGGGGCAGCATCTCCTCGACGACCACGGCGATGGAGTGCGGCAGCTCGTCGCGGACGCCCTCCAGCGCGGCCTCCCGGATCAGCTCCGCGATCATGACCTGCTCGGGCTCGTCGGTCAGGTCGCCCTCGGGGTAGAGCGCCGGGCCCTCCGGCAGGAGGGGGACGATCAGGTCGGCCAGCAGGCTCACCTGCTTGTCGCCGACCGCCGACACCGGGACGATCTCCGCCCACTCGAAGCCGAGCTCCTTGCCGAGCTGGTCGATCGCGATGAGCTGCTCGGCGAGCGTCTTGCCGTCCACCAGGTCGGTCTTCGTGACGATCGCGATCTTCGGCGTCTTCTTGATGGACGCCAGCTCCTTCGCGATGAAGCGGTCACCCGGGCCGAGCTTCTCGTTCGCCGGCAGGCAGAAGCCGATCACGTCCACCTCGGCCCACGTCGTGCGCACCACGTCGTTCAGCCGCTCGCCCAGCAGCGTGCGCGGCTTGTGCAGACCCGGGGTGTCGACCAGGATCAGCTGCGCGTCCGGGCGGTGCACGATGCCCCGCACGGTGTGCCGCGTCGTCTGCGGCTGGTTCGCCGTGATCGCCACCTTCTGGCCGACCAGAGCGTTCGTGAGGGTGGACTTGCCCGCGTTGGGACGGCCCACGAAGCAGGCGAAACCGGCCCTGTGGACAGCTTCGGCCGGCTCTTCGGATGACTGGGTACGAACGCTCATGCCGCCCATTCTCCCTGATCCCCGGAGCCGCCCTGTACCGGACGTGCGTCGAGAGCTTCCAGAAACCCTCACGCAACGAAACGTCACGGAAACACACCCGTACGCAACCGGAAACGGACGCCGGTGAATCTCTGACGAGCCCCCGGAGCCCCACACCGTTGGAGACACCGTGTCCCTGGCCGCCGCAAGCGCCGACACCGGCGACACCGCCTGGCTGCTCGCCGCCACCGCCCTCGTCCTGCTGATGACTCCCGGCCTGGCCCTCTTCTACGGCGGCATGGTCCGCACGAAGAGCGTGCTCAACATGCTGATGATGAGCTTCGTGTCGATCGCCCTGGTGACGGTGGTCTGGCTGGCGGCCGGGTTCTCCCTCACCTTCGGCGAGGACGCCGCGGGGGGTCTCATCGGCGGGCTGGAGCACATCGGCATGAGCGGCCTCGGCCCGGACAGCGTCCAGGGGACCGTCCCCACGCTCCTCTTCGCGACCTTCCAGCTCACCTTCGCGATCATCACGGCCGCCCTGGTCAGCGGCGCGGTCGCCGACCGGGCGAAGTTCGGCGCCTGGCTGGTCTTCGTGCCGGTGTGGGCGCTGCTCGTATACGTTCCGGTCGCGCACTGGGTGTGGGGCCCGGGTGGCTGGATCCTGGAGAAGCTGGGCGCCCTCGACTTCGCCGGCGGCCTGCCCGTCGAGATCGTCTCCGGCGCCTCGGGGCTGGCGCTGTGCCTGGTCCTGGGCCCGCGCCTGGGGTTCAAGAAGGACTCCATGCGCCCGCACAATCTGCCCATGGTGATGCTGGGCGCCGGTCTGCTCTGGTTCGGCTGGTTCGGCTTCAACGCCGGGTCCGCCCTGGGAGCCAACGGACTGGCCGCCGCGGCCTTCCTCAACACCCTCGCCGCGGGCTGCACCGGCCTGCTCGGCTGGCTCTTCGTCGAGCAGAAGCGCGACGGCCACCCGACGACCCTGGGCGCGGCGTCCGGCGCGGTCGCCGGCCTGGTCGCGATCACCCCGTCCTGCGGCTCGGTCTCCCTGCTCGGCGCCCTGGTCGTCGGCCTCACCGCCGGTGTCGTCTGCTCGTACGCCGTGAGCTGGAAGTTCAAGCTGAACTACGACGACTCCCTGGACGTCGTCGGCGTCCACCTGGTCGGCGGTGTCATCGGCACGCTCCTCATCGGCGTCTTCGCCGTCGACTCGATGACCGGCGGCGCCGAGGGCCTCCTCTACGGCGGCGGCCTCGCCCAGCTCGGCAAGCAGCTCGTGGCCGTGGTCGTCGTGGCGGTGTACGCGTTCGCCGTGACGTACGGCATCGGCAAGCTGATCGACGTCACCCTGGGCTTCCGCGCCGACGAGGAGCAGGAGCAGACCGGCCTGGACCTTACGGTGCACGCCGAGACGGCCTACGATCACGGGGTCCTGGGCCACGGCGCCCCGGTCTCCTCCTCCGTCGTCCCCCACGCCCAGAAGGTCACCCCCCAGGCATGAAGCTCATCACCGCGATCGTCAAGCCGTACCGCCTCGACGAGGTCAAGAACGCCCTGCAGGAACTCGGCGTGCACGGCCTGACCGTGACCGAGGCCAGCGGCTACGGCCGGCAGCGCGGCCACACCGAGGTGTACCGCGGCGCCGAGTACCAGGTCGACCTGGTGCCGAAGGTCCGTATCGAGGTCGTCGTCGAGGACGCGGACGCCGAGGCCGTCATCGACGCGGTCGTCAGGGCCGCGCACACCGGCAAGATCGGCGACGGGAAGGTGTGGGCGCTGCCCGTCGACACCGTCGTGCGGGTGCGGACGGGCGAGCGCGGGCCGGACGCGCTGTAGGTCGCGCGCCCGGCCCTCGGGCTCAGTCGAACACGAACGGACCCGGTGACTGCGGCCCGGTCGCCGTGCAGGTGATGGTGATGCCGAAGACGGTCATCTTCAGCGAGCCGCCGAAGGCCTCCAGGCTGTCGCCGGAGGCCACGGTGCCGCTGAGGGGGCCGACCTCGACGGGGGCGCCGGCGGCCATCGCCGGGTTCTCCGTTCCGGTGAAGGCGACGGTGCCGCCGCCGGACTTCACCAGGGTGAGCGAGGACGTGATCGAGTCCGCGCCCAGGGCGATCGGCGCGGTGATCGCCGAGGACTTGACGGTGACGGTGGCGGCGGTGCCGTTCTGCGTGGCCGTGAGCGTGGCCTCGCCACTGCCGAAGGTGCCGCAGTCCGCGTTGATCGTCGCCGTCTGGGGGGTGACGGCGAGGGCCGCGGGGGCGAAGGCGAGTCCGCTGACCGCGAGGGCCCCGGCCGCCAGTGCCGCACCTGCTCCGATTCGCTTGCATCTCATGGGATTCCGGCTCCGTTTCCGTGGGGGGGGGTGGACCGCTCGGCACATGGATGCGGACACACTGCCGAGAGTCGAACCTGACGGTCCGTCGGAATTGACGGTTCCATTGATGCGTGTGGGGCAGGCGGCGGCAAGGTTGAAAACTGGCCTAATTACCGCCGGTTACAGCGAAATTCGGCCAACACGTCAACCACACGTCAGCCAGCGGTCACGGTGGTCCTGACCGTCCCGTCAGGCCCGGCCACCAACACCGGCGTCCCCGCTCCGCCGAGATCCCGTACCGCCGCCCGGTCCTCGGCGGAGGGCGACTCCGCTTCCGTCACGACCGCCGCCGCCTCCAGGGACCGCGCCCCCGAGGCCACCGCCATCGCCACCGCCGTCCGCAGGGCACTGAGCTTCAGGGAGTCGAGGGCCACGGTCCCCGCGACATAGGTACGTCCGGTCTCGTCGCGTACGGCCGCCCCCTCGGGCACGCCGTTGCGGGCCCGCGCGGAACGGGCCAGGGTGACGATCTTGCGGTCCTCGGGGTCGAGCGCGCTGCTGTCGGTCATGATCCGAGCATACGTAGCGCCCGCCCCGGCCCGGTCTCAGGGACGGTCGAGACGGAGGCGGTCGGCCCGCGGCAGGCCCGCGACCACGAGGTCGTAGGAGTCCTCGACGAGCTCCCGGACCAGCTGGTCCGGGAGGTCTGCGTCGGCCGTGACCGTGTTCCAGTGCCGCTTGTTCATGTGCCAGCCGGGGACGACGAGGCCCTCGTGCTCGCGGCGCAGCCGGATCGCGTCGTCCGGGTCGCACTTGAGGTTGACCTTGAGGGGCCGCGCGTCGAGATGCGACAGGGCGAACAGCTTGCCCTGGACCTTGAAGACCGAGATCTCCGGGCTGAAGGGGAAGTCCTCCACCGCCGCGTTGAAGGACAGGCAGAACGCGCGCAGCTCCTGCGGGGTCATTCCGGCTTCTCCTCCCGTGCGGCGTCCGCCGGCTCCACGGGCTCCGCGAGCACCGTCACGATCTTGTTGCGGCGGCCGGCCGCGGCCTCCGCCGTCAGCCGCAGTTCCCGGCCGTCGGGCAGGCCGACGACGGACGACGCGCCCGCGATGGGGACCCGGCCCAGCGCCTTCGCCAGCAGGCCGCCGACCGTCTCGACGTCCTCGTCGTCGAACTCCTCCAGGCCGTACAGGTCGCCCAGGTCGCTGATGTCGAGCCGGGCGGTGACCCGGAAGCGGTCCTTGCCGAGGTCCTCCACCGGCGGCAGTTCGCGGTCGTACTCGTCGGTGATCTCGCCGACGATCTCCTCGAGGATGTCCTCGATGGTGACGATGCCGGCGGTGCCGCCGTACTCGTCGACGGCGACGGCGACGTGGTTGCGCTCCTTCTGCATCTCGCGCAGCAGGTCGCCCGCGTTCTTGGTGTCGGGCACGAAGAACGCCGGGCGCATCGCCGTGGACACCTGCTCGGACTCGGCCTCGCGGCTGATGTGCGTCTTGCGGACCAGGTCCTTCAGATACACGATCCCGACGATGTCGTCCTCGCTCTCGCCGGTCACCGGGATGCGGGAGAAGCCGGAGCGCAGGGCGAGGGTGAGGGCCTGGCGGATGGTCTTGAACCGCTCGATGACCACCAGGTCCGTGCGCGGGACCATGACCTCGCGGACGAGGGTGTCGCCCAGTTCGAAGACCGAGTGCACCATGCGGCGCTCCTCGTCCTCGATGAGGGACTCCTTCTCGGCGAGGTCGACCAGCGCGCGCAGCTCCGCCTCGGAGGCGAAGGGGCCCCGGCGGAAGCCCTTGCCGGGGGTGAGCGCGTTGCCGATGAGGATGAGCAGCGAGGGGATCGGGCCCATGATCCTGGCCAGGGGCACGAGCACGTACGCCGAGAGCGTCGCCGTGTTCAGCGGATGCTGGCGGCCGATGGTGCGCGGGGAGACGCCGACGGCGACGTACGACACGAGGACCATGACCGCGATGGCGACCAGGAGCGCCTCGGTGGTGTTGTCGAACTCCTGCAGGCAGCCGTAGGTGATCAGCGCGGCGGCGGCCATCTCGCAGGCGACGCGCACCAGCAGCGCCACGTTCAGATAGCGGGTCGGGTCGGCGGCGACCTGGGAGAGCTTGGCGCTGCCGCGCCTGCCGCCGCGTACGGCCTCCTCGGCGCGGAAGCTGGAGACGCGTGCGAGGCCCGCCTCCGCGCAGGCGGCGAGCCAGGCCACGACGACCAGGGCGACCGCGCCCAGGGCGAGTTGCGGATTCATCGGCCGGCTCTACGAGACCGTCGGCGCCGGGGACGGGCCGGTCAGGCCCCGCTCCGAGCGCCAGCCGTCCACGATGGCCGCCTGGAGGCCGAACATCTCGGCCTTCTCGTCCGGTTCCTCGTGGTCGTAGCCCAGCAGGTGCAGCACCCCGTGGACGGTGAGCAGTTGGAGCTCCTCGTCCATGGAGTGCTGCGTGTCGGCCTCGGCGCCCTGCTTGGTGGCGACCTCGGGGCAGAGCACGATGTCGCCGAGCAGCCCCTGCGGCGGCTCGTCCTCGTCCTTGGACGGCGGGCGCAGCTCGTCCATCGGGAAGGACATGACATCCGTGGGGCCGGGGAGGTCCATCCACTGGATGTGGAGCTGCTCCATGGCGTCGGCGTCCACGACGATCACCGAGAGCTCGGAGAGCGGGTGGATGCGCATCCGTGCGAGCGCGTAGCGGGCGATGTCGAGGATCGCCTGCTCGTCGACCTCGGTGCCGGACTCGTTGTTGACGTCGATCGACATGGTGTTGTGCTTGTCTACTTCCCCTTGTGCACGGACTTGCCGCGGCTCTTGTGCCCGCCGTTCTGGGTGCCGTGCTTGGTGTCGTACTGCTCGTACGCGTCGACGATACGGCCCACCAGCTTGTGCCGGACCACGTCCCGCGACGACAGCCGGGAGAAATGGACGTCGTCCAGGCCCTCCAGGATGTCCTGCACCTGCCGCAGACCGCTCTTCGTCCCGTCCGGCAGGTCGACCTGCGTCACGTCACCCGTGATCACGATCTTCGAGTCGAAGCCGAGGCGGGTGAGGAACATCTTCATCTGCTCGGGGGAGGTGTTCTGGGCCTCGTCGAGAATGATGAAGGCGTCGTTGAGCGTGTTGTGCGTCAGCAGGTGGTCCTGCGTGACGTACAACGAGTCCTCGGCCGCCACCTGGATACAGACGGTCTCCTCCCGGCCGGCGGGCTCGATGCTGTCGATGAACCGCATCGGGCGTCCGCCGCCTCCGGCAGCGAGGTACTTGTCGCGCTTGCGGGGGAGGCGGAAGGGGTCGATGCCTTCGGGGAGGCGGATGTCGATGACATGAGCGTCGTACCGGTATCCGACCTCCCGCCCCTTCGCGAGGCCGGGCCTGCGCCCCTCGGCGGCCCTGCGGCGGGTGTACGCCACACCGCCCAGCGACTGCACCAGGGCGACGACGTCGTCACGGAGCAGGGCCGACGTCGTCGTGTACTGGATCCGGCAGGTGCGGTCCTTCTGCGTCACAGGGCCGCCGTCGGAGTCCAGCAGGCCCTGGAGGACCGCCAGCCGTACTTCAGCCGTGTTGTACAGGTAGTCGTCCGGGACGAACTTGGAGTGCGAGCGGGTACGCAGCAGGTCCAATTCACGCAGGACACCCGTGACGGGGTTCTCCAGGGTGATCACGTCGCCCGGGGACTTGATCCGGTTGAGCACGTAGTCCGGTCCGCTCTTGTGCCGCACGGCGACACCGGGCAGCGAGGCCTCCAGAGCCTCGGCCAGTTCCGGATCCTCGGTCGCGAAGGAGGGGGTCGTGGAACCAGTGAGGCAACCGTCACCGAGCAGCAGTCCCAGCGCGTACGGGTCCATGGGGACGTCTCGCTCCGGCAACTGGACCGGCGCGGTGAGCATCGGCAGTTCGTACCGGCGAGCGTGGGCCGCCCGCAGGTTGCCGATCATCTCCTGGGTCTCCAGGACCCGCCACGGCTTGTTGCGGCGCTTGTCCGAGGCTGTCCGAACCGTCCACAGGTGCTCGCCGCAGCACAGCGTCCAGGAGCCGTCCTGGGCGGTGACACGGTAGATGTCCCGCTCGCCCTGTGGGTAGACGCCCAGAACCGGGGTCGGCTCACCATTGGAGCCGATGACCAGGTCACCGACCTGGAGGTCGCCGATGGGGCGCCATCCGTCCGGTGTGAGGACGTTGGTGAATACAGGTTGGCTACGTCCCCGCATATATGCCAACGGCGCCACTTCAATAGTCCCCGCCGCCATCAGCCGCGGGATCGAGTCCGGGTCGAGCATGTCGTGCAGCGCGTCGTAGAGCGGGCGCAGATACGGGTCGATCTTCTCGTAGAGCGTGCCCGGGAGGAAGCCGAGGCGCTCTCCGGCCTCGACCGCCGGGCGGGTCAGGATGATGCGGTTGACCTGCTTGGACTGCAGGGCCTGGACGGCCTTGGCCATGGCCAGGTAGGTCTTGCCGGTGCCGGCGGGGCCGATGCCGAAGACGACGGTGTGCTTGTCGATCGCGTCCACATAGCGCTTCTGGTTGAGCGTCTTGGGGCGGATCGTGCGGCCCCGCGAGGACAGGATGTTCTGCGTGAGCACTTCGGCCGGGGTCTCCTGGCCGTCGCTCTCCCCGTTCTCGCTCGCCTTGAGCATGGCGATCGAGCGTTCCACTGCGTCCTCCGTCATCGGCTGCCCGGTGCGGAGCACGAGCATCATCTCGTCGAAAACGCGCGAAATGAGGGCGACGTCCGCTGGGTCGCCGACCGCGCTGATCTCGTTGCCCCGGACGTGGATGTCGGCCGCCGGGAAGGCCTTCTCGATCACGCGCAGGAGGCTGTCGCCGGACCCCAGAACGGTCACCATGGGGTGCTGGGCGGGGACGGTGAACTGCGCTCTCGCCTGCTCCTGCGCGGGGGTGTGAGCTGTGGGTGTCTGAGTCATGGGCCGGCGCTTAAGGCCTGCGGTTCCTCCTCGTCACGGCCGCGTAGCTGAGGGCGGCCTCGCGATTCCAAGGGTACGACGGGGGACTGACAACGCCGTAGGGCTTTTAGGGGTGGGGTTGGAAACCACGCCTGGATCACGCCGAGCGCCGGAACCCGATCGTCGGTACGGCACGCCGCAACGGCCAGGGCCTGGCCAACTTCTCCGGCACAAGCCCCGCCAGGAACCCGTACCGCCGCAACGCCGTCGCCGACTGCCCCTGGACCGACTGCACCTTCCGCCACCACCCCGCGATCTCCGACCACCCCGGCGCCGACAGCGACCCGCCGAACTCCTGCACCGACAGCGCCGCGGTCAGCCCGGCGAAGGCCAGCCGGTCCGCAAGCGGCCAGTCCGCCAGTGTCGCGGTCACGAACCCGGCGACGAACACGTCACCGGCCCCGGTCGGGTCGAGGGCCTCGACCTCGATGGCCGGTACCTCGGCGGTCTCCCCCGTACGCCGGTCCACCGCGTACGCCCCGTCCGCCCCGAGCGTGACCACCGCGAGCGGCACGTACTCGGTCAGGGCGTGCGCGGCGGCCCGGGGGCAGTCGGCGCCCGTGTAGCGCATGGCCTCCTCCGCGTTCGGCAGGAAGGCCTCGCAGTGCCGCAGGTCGGGCAGTGCCGCCAGCTCCCACGCGCCGGTGTCGTCCCAGCCGACGTCGCCGAAGACCCTGGTGCCCTTGCTCGCGGCCTGGGCGATCCAGGGCGCGCTGACGCCCGGTGCGAGGGAGGCGACGGCGGCACGGGCGCGGGGCGGGCACTCGGGGGCCGGTTCCTCCGGGGGCGGCTCGTGGCCGTGCGAGACCATCGTGCGCTCCCCCTCGTAGGCCATGGAGACGGTCACCGGGGAGTGCCAGCCGGGGACCGTGCGCGACGGGGAGAGGTCGATGCCCTCGCCGTGCTCCAGGGCGTCCCAGCAGTAGTCGCCGTAGTGGTCGTCGCCGAAGGCCGCCGCGAGGGACGTCCTGAGGCCGAGGCGGGCCAGCGCCGTCGCCATGTTGGCGACGCCGCCGGGGCTCGACCCCATCCCGCGCGCCCAGGACTCGGTCCCGCGCACCGGGGCGGAGTCGAGCCCGGTGAAGATGATGTCGAGGAAGACGGTGCCGGTGAGGTAGACATCCCAGGGCGGGTCGTCCGGCACGCGCAGCGGGGCGAGGGGATCGACCTGGTTCTGGCGGTGCGATCCCTTTCTGGGGCCCTTTCCGGCCGGGGCGGTGGACGCGGTCACGGTGCGCTCCCTGACGTGGTGCGGATCAGGCCAGTCTGCACCACACCACCGACAACGTGACGCCGATCACCCGGTCATGTCCTACCAGCGGGGCATCGAGGGCGTCCTCCACTCCGGGTCGGCGATCCGCATGGCCGCCGCGTCGTCGCGGTCCCGCAGCGCGCCGTCGTCGTCCAGCCACCGCCGGTGCAGTACGACGAGCCGCTCGCGGTCGAGCTGCACGCCGAGGCCGGGCGCGTCCGGCACCGCGACCTTGCCGCCCTCGAAGGTGAGCCGCTCGGTGAGGACGTCCTCCGACTGCCAGGGGTAGTGGGAGTCGCAGGCGTGGTGGAGGTTCGGGACGGTGGCCGCCACGTGGGTCATCGCGGCGAGCGAGATGCCCAGGTGGGTGTTGGAGTGCATCGACACGCCGACGCCGAAGGTGCGGCAGACGGCGGCGAGCTGCTGGGTGTTGCGCAGGCCGCCCCAGTAGTGGTGGTCGGAGAGGACCACCTGCACGGCTCCCCGCGTGAACGCCTCCTTGATCTCCGCGAAGGTCGTCACGCACATGTTGGTGGCGAGCGGCACGCCGGTCCGCTCGGCGACCTCGGCCATGGCGGGGGTGCCGAGCGCGGGGTCCTCCAGGTACTCCAGGACCTCCCCGAGCTCCTGGGCGACCTTGACGGACGTCTCCACCGACCAGGCGCCGTTGGGGTCGAGCCGCAGCGGATGCCCGGGGAACGCCTCGGCGAGTGCCCGTACGGCCGCGATCTCCTCGTCGGGCGGGAAGACGCCGCCCTTGAGCTTGAAGGAGGTGAAGCCGTAGCGCTCCTTGAAGCGGCGGGCCTGTTCCACCACGCCCGCCGGGTCGACGGCGGCGCCCCAGTCGTCCTTCTCGGCCGGGATGCCCTCCGGGTGGTCGGCCCACTTGTAGAACAGGTAGGCGCTGTACTCGACGGCGTCGCGCACCTTGCCGCCGAGCAGCGCGTGCACGGGCAGTCCGAGCGCCTTGCCGAGGGCGTCGAGACAGGCGACCTCGAAGCCGGAGACGACGGACAGCCGCAGCTTGTCGGCGGTCTGGACGCCGCGCAGCCCGCCGACGTCGACGGCGTTCTCGACCCGGGAGCGGTCCACGGCGACCTGGTCCGCGAGCGTGAACAGGCCGTTCAGATCGCTGACCTGGTGCCCCTTCAGCCGCTCGGCGAAGGGCCGGGCCAGCTCCAGGTACTTGGCGTCGCCGTAGGTCTCCCCCACGCCCGTGATCCCGTCGGCCGTGACGACCTCGACGATCAGCCGGGGCGTGTACGGCTGGTGCACGCCCTGCGTGTTCAGCAGCGGCGGGTCGGCGACCAGGATCGGCGTCAGCCGTACGTCCGTGATGGCGAGGTTCACAGGGTGGCTCCTACGAGGTCGAGGCCGGCGCTCAGCAGGGCGGAGAGCTCGGCGAGGTCGCGGTCGGAGGGGTCGGTGAGCGGGGCGCGGACCGGCCCGACCCGGTGGCCGCGCAGCCGGGCCGCCGCCTTCACCAGCGACACGGCGTACCCGGGGACGCGGTCGCGCAGTTCGACGAGCGGGACGTAGAAGTCGCGGAGCAGTTTGTCGACCGTGCCGTGGTCGCCGTCGCGCAGGGCGGCGAAGAAGGCGTCGGCGATCTCGGGGGCGAAGGCGTGGACGGCGGAGGAGTAGGCGGGGACGCCGACGGTGGCGTAGGCGCGGGCCTGGATCTCGGCGGTGGCGGCGCCGTTGAAGAACAGGAAGTCCTCGGGGGCGGCGAGCGTGAGGCGCTGCAGCCGGTCGAGGTCGCTGTGGCCGTCCTTGAGGCCGATGACGTTCGGCAGGGCCGCGATGCGCTTCAGCGACTCGGCGGTGAAGGCGACCTGGCCGCGCTGGTAGGCGATCAGCGGCAGCCGGGTGCGGGCGGCGATCTGTTCGAGTTGGGCGACCAGGCCGTCCTGCGGGGCGGCGACGAGGTAGTGCGGCAGCACGAGGAGGGCGTCGGCGCCGGCGTCCTCGGCGATCCGCGCGAACCGCACGGCCTGCGCCCAGCCGTATCCGATGCCGGCCACGACGGGGACGCGGCCCG
The DNA here is from genome assembly GCF_042957035.1 of Streptomyces sp. NPDC008137. NCBI lineage: Bacteria > Bacillati > Actinomycetota > Actinomycetes > Kitasatosporales > Streptomycetaceae > Streptomyces > Streptomyces sp. NPDC008137. The sequence continues at coordinate 215,916 of NZ_JBIBHN010000001.1, forward strand.
CCGCCTCCTCGACGGTGAGGGTGACGACCTGCCGGTACTCGTCCTCGTCCAGCGAGAAGAACTCGCCGGTGCCGCAGGCGGGGAACACGGCGCCGGGCGAGGCGGCGAGCCGCTCCGCGACGTAGGCGCGGAAGCCGTCCGGGTCGAGGGTGCCGTCGTCGCGGAAGCTGGTCAGCGGGAACGACAGCACGCCACCGGCCATGCCGTCCCGCAGCCGCCGCGCGACCGCTTCCGGTCCAGCGCCAGCACTCACGGCCATCTCCTTATGTAGACGTCATTTATATATGAGAATGGCGGTTGGATACGCGAACGTCAACCGCCCGAGGCCACCCGATTACCATCGGCTCATGTCAGACACAGGGGGCGTCCGCTCGGACACTGGAGGCGTCCGCGAAGTGAAGTCCGCGGCGCGCACGGTCGAGCTGCTGGAACTCCTCGCGGCACGCGGCGACCGCCCGGCCCGGCTGCAGGAGCTGGCCGACGAACTCGGCGTGCCGCGCAGCTCGATGTACGCGCTGCTCCAGACCCTGATCTCGCGCGGCTGGGTCCGCACCGACGTCACCGGCTCCCTGTACGGCATCGGCATCCACGCCCTGCTCACCGGCACGAGCTACCTCGACTCCGACCCCCGGGTCCGGGCCGTGCGGCCGTACCTCGACGAGGCGTCCGAGGCGCTCGGCGAGACCATCCACATGGGGCGCCTGGACGGCCGGAGCGTGGCCTATCTGGCGACGCGGGAGTCGCACGAGTACCTGCGCACGATCAGCCGGGTGGGGCGCCGGCTGCCCGCGCACGCCGGGGCCCTGGGCAAGGCGCTGCTGGCGGAACGCCCGGACGGGGACCTGCCCGAGGGGCCGTACGAGGCGCTGACCCCGAACTCGCACACGAGCCGGGAGTCCCTGGCGGCCGACCTCGCGCGGGTCCGGGCCCGCGGTCACTCAGTGGACCGGGAGGAGGGGGTGAGCGGGATCGTCGGCTTCGGGTTCGCGCTGCGCTACGACTCCCCCGCGCTGGACGCGATCAGCTGCTCGGCACCGGTCGCCCGGCTCACTCCGGAGCACGAGGAGCGGATCGTCGCCGTGATGCGGGAGATCCGGGCGAAGGCCGAGACGACGGTTCCGGCGGGGCCCGGATCGGTGCACTGGCGTTAGCGGGATCACCCGCGCCACCTGGCAAAAGGCACTCGTTTACCCGGGCTTCACCGCACCAAACACAACGTGATCCAGATCACGCCCTCTCGGTTCACGTGTGCGACTACGTGCTTGATACAAATTGCTCGCGCGTTCCTGTCCGTCGACGGTCGTCGCCAATCCCCCCATTTCCCCGCTCCTTTCGCATGCCCTGGGAACGCCCGTGTTCGCCCCCCGCACCACTCCCTGGTCCCTCGTCGCCCTTTTCACGGCCGGGTACCTCGCTCCGTATCTGCTGCCGACCACCGTCGGCAGGCTCGATTCGGGCCTTCCGCTCTCCGCCACCCAGGCCGGTGCCGTCGGCAGCGCCCTGCTGCTGAGTTCGGCCGCCGCCGGATTCGTCCTGGCCTCACGGGTCGAACGGATCGGCGCCCGCACTCTCGCCCGCGTCGGTCTCGCCCTGGCCTTCTTCGGCTACGGCGGTGCCGCGCTCACCACCGCTGTCCCGGCGGTCGTCGCCGGGGCCGTCCTCGGCGGGTTCGGCTCCGGCACGGCCACCACCGTCGCCGCGACCCTCATCGCCGGACAGCGTGATCCGCACCGGGCCTCCACCGCCGGACTGCTCACCGTCTCCGCCCTCGCGGGTGCCGTGTATCTGACGGTCCCTCGCCTCGGCCCGGGGCACGGCCTGCCGCTGGCCGCGATCGCCCTCACGGCCCTGGTCGTGTGGCCGCTGACCGGCCGCCTCCCCGCCGGTGTGCCCGCCGCACCCGCCCGGCACGACAAGGCCCGGTTGCCGCACGCCCGTTCGGGACTGGTGCTGGCCGCCGCCATGCTCTGCTGGTCGCTCGCCCAGAACTCCCTGTGGGGAGTGAGCGGACGGATCGGTCTTGACCAGGCCCACCTGAGTGAGGCCACCGTCGGTGCCGTCTTCGCCCTGGGACTGGGCGCCGGACTGACCGGGGTCCTGGCGGCGGGCGCGCTCGGCGCCCGGCTGGGACGTGCCGTTCCCATCGGGGCGGGCACGGTCCTCATAGCCGGGTGTATCGCGCTCAGCGCGTCCTCGAACGACCTGACGAGCTTCGCGACCGGCGAGATCGCCTGGAACACGATGTACCCGGTGGTGCTGTCGTATCTGATCGGGCTCGCCGCCTCGCTCGACCCGCGCGGCCGCTGGGCGGTGCTGGTCGGCTCGGCGTCCTCGCTGGGCACGGCCGCCGGACCGCTCACCGGCAGTGTGCTGTCGGCGCAGGCCGGGTTCCCGGTCATGGGCGCGATCCTGGCCGCCGGACTGCTGGTCATCGCCGTGCCGATGACCGCCGTCGCCCTGCACACCGGCGGGCGCGCGCTGCTGCCCGGCGCGATCCGCCGCCGCGGCGGCCACCCGGCCGCCCTGGTCGCCGCCGCCACGGGCACGCCCACCGGCGCGGTCCCCGAGATCGGCGCCCCGGAACAGCCGGTCGTGGAGATCGCCGTGGAGGCCGCGGCCATTCCGGCCCAGCGGGCCTACGACAAGGCCGGGTCGGAGGTCTACTGAGACCTACGGGAAGGTGTACGCCTCCACCTCGGCGATATACCGCGCCCGCAGCTCCTCGTCGTCCTCCAGGAAGGAGGCGAGGAAGGAGTTGCGGGCCAGCTCCCGCAGCCGCTCCTCGCTGAGGCCCAGGATGGCGCGCACGGCGTCGAAGTTCTCACCGGCGTACCCGCCGAAGTAGGCCGGGTCGTCCGAGTTCACCGTGCACATGAGCCCGGCGTCCAGCATGGCGGGCAGCGGGTGGTCGGCGAGGGTGTCGACGGTCCGCAGCCGGACGTTCGACAGCGGGCACAACGTCAGCGGGACCCGGTCCCGCACCAGCCGCTCCACCAGCGCCGGGTCCTCCACACAGCGCAGCCCGTGGTCGACCCGCTCCACCCCGAGCACGTCCAGCGCCTCGGTGATGTACTCCGGCGGCCCCTCCTCACCGGCGTGCGCGACCCGACGCAGCCCGAGCGCGGCGGCGGCCTCGTAGACCTCGCGGAACTTCACCGGCGGATGCCCGACCTCGGCCGAGTCGAGGCCGACGCCGGTGATCCGGTCCAGGTACGGCTTCGCCGCGTCCAGGGTCGCCAGGGCCGACTCGGCGGACTCGTCGCGCAGGAAGCACAGGATCAGCCGGGTGGAGACACCGTGGTTCGCCTCGCTGTTGCCCAGCGCCCGCCACAGCCCCTCGACGACCGTGCCGATCTCCAGCCCCCGGCTGGTGTGGGCCTGCGGGTCGAAGAAGATCTCGGCGTGCCGCACCCCTTGGGCGGCGGCGCGGGCGAGGTACTCATTGGCCAGGTCCTCGAAGTCACGCTCGGTGCGCAGGACGGCCATGAGCTCGTAGTACAGGTTCAGGAAGGACTGCAGATCCTCGAACCGGTACGCCTCGCGCAGCTCGTCCGTGTCGGCGTACGGCAGCGTGACGCCGTTGCGCGCGGCGAGCTCGAAGGCGAGTTCCGGTTCCAGGGTGCCTTCGATGTGAAGGTGCAGTTCGGCTTTGGGGAGGGACATCAATTCATCGTACGGCCGATTCACCGACGCTTCGGAACCGGCACTCTCAGTAGATCGTGCGCCACGGTCAGCTCACCCTCGTACCCGGCGGCCCGCGCCTGCCGCTCGAATTCGTCCGGGTCGGTATAACGCTGACTGAAGTGGGTCAGCACCAGATGCCGCACCCCACCCTCCCGGGCCACCCGAGCGGCCTGCCCCGCCGTCAGATGGCCGTGCTCCACGGCGAGTTGCTCGTCCTCGTCGAGGAAGGTCGACTCGATGACGAGCATGTCGCAGTCCTCGGCGAGCGCGTACACCCCCTCGCACAGCCTGGTGTCCATGACGAACGCGAACCGCTGCCCGCGCCGCACCTCGCTCACGTCGTCGAGCGCGACCCCGCCGAGCGAGCCCTCGCGCTGGATCCGTCCGACGTCCGGGCCCTTGATGCCGTGCACGGCGAGCCGCTCGGGCAGCATGCGGCGGCCGTCGGGCTCGACGAGCCGGTAGCCGAACGACTCGACGGGGTGCGACAGCTTCCGGGCGTCCAGCGTGTAGTCGCCGGTACGAGCGAGGGGCCCGTCGCCGGAGACGGGTGCCTCGGTGATCTCGACGGTCTCGCGGTAGGCGGTCGCGTACCGGAGACGGTCGAAGAAGCGCTGCCCGGAGCGGGGGTAGTGCGCGGTGATCTCGTGCGGCACCTTGTCGAGGTTGATGCGCTGGATGACACCGGCGAGACCGAGGCTGTGGTCGCCGTGGAAGTGCGTGACGCAGATCCGGTTCAGGTCGTGCGCGGCGACCCCGGCCCGCAGCATCTGGCGCTGCGTGCCCTCGCCGGGGTCGAACAGGATGCCCTCGCCGTCCCAGCGCAGCAGGTAGCCGTTGTGGTTGCGGTGCCGGGTCGGCACCTGGCTGGCGGTGCCGAGGACGACGAGTTCACGTACGGACAAGGCGGACTACCCGGGGGGCCATTCGAGGCCGCGGCCGCCGAGCACGTGGCCGTGCACGTGCCAGACGGTCTGGCCGGCGCCGCTGCCGGTGTTGAAGACGAGGCGGTGGCTGTCGAGCTTCTCCTCGTCGGCGACGGCCTGGGCCTCGCGGATCACGTCCGCGGTGAGGCCGGGGTCGGCGGCGGCGAGGGCGGCGGCGTTCTCGTAGTGCGCCTTGGGGATGATCAGGACGTGGGTGGGGGCCTGGGGGTTGATGTCGCGGAACGCGACGGTGGTGTCTGTCTGGCGGACGATGGTCGCCGGGATGGTGCCGGCGACGATCTTGCAGAACAGGCAGTCTTCCTGGGGCTCCCCTGCCATGTCTCCTCCGAGGGTTGGGCCGTGTGGTCCGACTTGGGCATCGTATCGTCGTCGGGTGCGGGTGCGTTTGGGCTGGTCGCGCAGTTCCCCGCGCCCCTTAAGTTGGCAGGCCTGGGGGCGTTTTTGCCGGTACTGCCTCCAGCGCTTCCAGAGCCAGTCGGATTGCCTCGTCCAGTTGGGTGTCTCTGCCCGCCACGTAATCCTGGGGGCGCTGCACGACTTCCACGTCCGGGTCCACACCATGATTCTCGACGCCCCACTCATAGCCCTCCAGCCAGAAGGCGTACTTGGGCTGGGTGACGAGGGTGCCGTCGACGAGGCGGTAGCGGCTGTCGATACCGATGACGCCACCCCAGGTGCGGGTGCCGACGACGGGGCCGAGGCCCAGGGCCTTGATGGCCGCGTTGACGATGTCGCCGTCGGAGCCGGAGAACTCGTTGGCGACGGCGACGACGGGGCCGCGCGGGGCGTCCTCCGGGTAGCTGTAGGGGCGCATGCCACGAGGCACGGCCCAGCCGACGATGCGCCGGGCGAGCTTCTCGATGACCAGCTGGGAGGTGTGGCCGCCGCGGTTCTCGCGGACGTCGACGACCAGTCCCTCGCGGGCGACCTCGACACGCAGGTCACGGTGGATCTGGGCCCAGCCGGGCGCCTGCATGTCCGGGACATGCAGATATCCGAGGCGGCCGCCGGACTTCTCGTGGACGTAGGCACGCCGGTCGGCGACCCAGGCGTGGTAGCGCAGCGGCTCCTCGTCCGCGACCGGGACGACGACGGCGTGCCGGGGGTCGCCGCCGCCGGACGGGGAGATGGTCAGCTCCACCGGCTTGCCCGCCGTGCCGATCAGCAGCGGTCCGGGCCCGGCGACGGGGTCGACCGGCTGCCCCGCGATCGCGAGGATGGCGTCCCCTGGCCGCACGGCGACACCGGGTGCGGCGAGCGGGCTGCGGGCGTCCGGGTCGGAGGTCTCCGAGGGCAGGATGCGGTCGACGCGCCAACTGCCGTCCTCGTAGCGGGAGATGTCCGCGCCGAGCAGACCCTGGCGGGCGCCGCGGCCGTAGCCGCCGCGCGGGGTGACGTAGGCGTGCGAGGTGCCGAGTTCGCCCTGGACCTCCCACAGCAGGTCGACCAGGTCGTCGTGGGTGGCGAGGCGCTCCACGACCGGGCGGTAGCGGTCGAGGACACCGGACCAGTCGACGCCGCTCATGTCCGGGCGCCAGAAGTGGTCCCGCATGATGCGGCCGTTCTCGTCGAACATCTGCCGCCACTCGGCGGCCGGGTCGACGAACTGGCGTACGCGGCCGAGGTCGACGGTGATGTTGGAGTCGCTGTCGTCGTCGTTCGAGGCCCGCCGGTCACTGGGGACGACCTTGAGCCGCCCGTCGGTCCACAGCAGCACCCGCTTGCCGTCGCCGCTGACCTCGAAGTGGTCGGCGTCGACGGCGAGATGCTCGACCCGCTGCTGGGCGAGGTCGTAGCGCTCCAGCTCGGACTTGGGCTCGGGATCGTCAGGCCTGGCCCGGGACGCGCCGAGCACTCCGGAGACCGGGTGGCGCAGCCACAGGACGCCGTCCTTCGCGGACCGCAGGTTGGAGTAGCGGGCGGCCTCGACCGGGAAGGGCACGATGCGGTCGGCGAGGCCCTCGATGTCGATGCGGGTGGTGGGGGTGCCCTCGCTGTCGGGGGTCTCCTCCCGGTCGGGCGTCTCGAAGGACCGGCCGTGCCGCTGCGGCCCGAAGGGGGAGGGTGTGGTGGCCGCGAGGGTGATGAGATGCGGCCTCGCCCCCTCCACGAACGCCAGGTCGAAGACGTGCTCGTCGTAGACCGGGTCGAAGGAGCGCGTCGACAGGAACGCGAGGTGCTTGCCGTCCACCGTGAACGCCGGCGCGTAGTCCTGGAAGCGCAGCGGGGTCGCCTCGGTGACCGACAGGTCGGTGGTGTTGGCGAGCTTCAGCTGGCTCAGGGGCCGCGGCCCGGGATGGGACCAGGCGAGCCATCCCGAATCGGGCGAGAAGACGAGCCCCGACACATCACCGTCCTCACTCCGGTCCACCTCCCGCACCTCACCCGTCTCCCGCTCGACGAGCAGCAGCCGCCCGTCGTGGGAGGCCACGGCGGCGCGGCTGCCGTCGGGCGCCATGGCGAGGTCCAGCACCCGGCCGAGCTGCCCGGCGGCGAGCCGGCGCGGCGTCGCTCCCGGGGCGAGCCCGGTGGCGGGCGCGAACTCCAGGGCGTCGTCGCCCTCCGCGTCCGTCACCCACACCACCCACTCCTCGCCGTCGGCGCGGAAGGCACGCGGCTGCCGGGCCCGCACGCCGGGCGTCGCGGCGAGAGCGCGGGCGGGACCGGCGCGGTGGGTGACCCAGTGGACGGAGCCGCGTACGGAGACGGCGCTGCCGCGCGCGGTGTGGTCCGGGGACGCCGACCCGAACGACCGGGAGGCGTGCAGCGGAAACGGCTGAAGATCCACGCGCTGCCCGCCCAGCCGCACGTCCAGCCGACGCGGCTCGGCCCCGTCCAGATCATCGAGGACCCACAGCTCACCGGCGCTGGAGTAGACGACCCGAGTGCCGTCACCGGCGGCATGCCGGGCGTAGAAGCCGTCGATGGGCGTGTGCCGCCGCAGATCGGCCCCGTCGGCGAGGGAGGAGTACAGCGCGCCGGTGCCCTCGTGATCGGACAGGAAGGCGATGCGCTCACCGACCCACAGCGGATACTCGACGTTCCCGTCCAGCTCCTCATGCAGCCGTACGAACTCCCCGTCCCCGTCCCGGTCGATCCACAACTTGCCCGCGGTGCCACCCCGGTACCGCTTCCACCAGGCGGCCTCGCGCCCCATCGGCGCGGACAGCAGGACCACACTCGGCCCGTAGGCGACGTCACCGACGGGCCCGTACGGCAGGGTGGTGGCCGGACCGCCGTCGAGCGGAACGGCACGCGCCCAGCTGCGGCGCAGGCTCGCCTGCCCCTGGGTGCTGATGGCCAGGACCTCGCCGTCCGGGGTCCAGCCGCGCACCTGGGTCCTCGAACTGCCCCAATAGGTCAGCCGCTTGGCGGGTCCGCCGCCGGCGGGGGCGATGTGCACCTCGGGAGCGCCGTCGCGGGTGGAGGTCCACGCGACGGTGGTCCCGTCGGGCGAGATGCGGGGCTGGGTCACCGGCACGTTGTCGGCGCTGACCCGCCAGGCCCGGCCGCCGTCGAGAGGGGCGAGCCACACGTCGTCCTCGGCGGTGAAGGCGACCAGGTCGCCGTGCACGTGGGGGAACCGGAGGTAAGCAGGCGATGCGGACTGAGTCACCCGATCACCCTATGCAGGGACGACGCCGCGCGGACAGACTTCGGATCACTTGCCCTCGACGGGGCGGCAGTCCGGATAGCGCTCGCACCAGATGGTCTGTGTGACGGTCACGGTGACGGTGGGCCCCGGCTGCCCGCCCACCGACCCGCCTCCCACGGGCGACGGAGTGGCATCACAGTTGCCGAGCCCGTCCACCTCGAACCACACCTTGCCGTCGACCTTGGCGGTGATCTTCCCGCGCACGCATTCGCCGTCCACGGCATGGGTGACCCTGCCGGTGACGGTGATGTCCTTCCCGTCCTTGGTCTCCCCCTCACAGTCGACGGTCGCGACGGTCTTCTCACGCGCCGAGGGCGATGCGTTCCCACCCTTGCCGGAGTCCCCGTACGACGCGGTGCACGTCAGCCAACGCACGTCCGCCTTCTGCCGGTTGAGTTCGTTGGTGACGGTTTCGTCGGTCGTGTACGCGACAGCCGCGGAACTGATCCCCGCCCCGGGTTCACAGGCGACGACACCACCCACACCGACCACAGCACAGAACGCCACGGCCGCGACCCTCTTCCATGCCCCCATAAAGGCAGCCTCCCACCGAAGAGGACGGGACGGTAGAGCGCAACTGGCCACCACGGCATGGGTGCTGGGGTCGGGTGGGTGCGCAACTCGGCGCGACGAGGTGCCTCCCCCACTCTCGGCTTCGCTCGAGCGGGGGGACCCCCACCGCCCACCCGTGCCGCCCATGGGGGCACCTCCCAGGCCCTTAAGGCACTGGGGGAGGCACGCATGCCCGCAGCTAGGGCGGACGCGCCTGCACCCGCCGGACTACGCAAGGGGACGTGTCGGGGGGTGTCCGCCCGCAGCGGTTGTCGCGTCAACGGACAGTCAGTCGGCGTCCAACCCCATCGCGACGTTCCGAGGACGGACACCCCCCGACACGGCCCCGACCCCCCACCGGCCGGCGCCAGGCGCTACCACCGTCCGGTACGCGCCAACAGCACGGCAACAGCGGCCGTCCCGGCGGTAGACGTACGCAGCACACTGCGCCCCAGCCGGTACGCCTTCGCCCCGGCCTCCTCGAACAACGCCAGCTCCTCGGGCGAAACGCCCCCTTCGGGCCCCACGACCAGCACGATCTCACCGGACGACGGCAGTTCGGCGGTCGCCAGCGCCTCGTCCCCGCTCTCATGGAGCACAGCGGCGAAGTCCGCCCCGGCCAACAGCGAAGCGACCTGCTTGGTCGTAGCCGCCTCCGCGACCTCAGGAAACCGCACCCGGCGCGACTGCTTACCGGCCTCCCGAGCCGTCGCCCGCCACTTGCCCAGCGCCTTCAGCCCCCGCTCGCCCTTCCACTGCGTGATGCACCGCGCCGCCGCCCACGGCACGACCGCGTCGACACCGACCTCGGTCATGGTCTCGACGGCCAGCTCCCCCCGGTCCCCCTTGGGCAGCGCCTGGACGACGGTGACCCGGGGCTGCTCCTCCGGCTCCTCGGTCACCGAGTCCAGTCGAACGATCAGCCGGTCCTTGCCCTCCGTGTCGAGCACGACGCAGTCCGCCCAGCGCCCGGCCCCGTCCGTGAGGACGACGTCCTCACCGGGCCGCAGCCGCTTCACGGAGACGGCGTGCCGCCCTTCCGGGCCGTCGAGGACGTACCGGCCGCCGCCGCCCGCGTCGAGGTGCTCGACGACGAACACCGGCGCGGTCACCGGACGCCGCCCCCACCCGACAGCACCGCACGCGCCGTGGCGAGTTCACCGGCCAGCACCTCCACCAGCTGCCCGGCGGGCAGCTCCCGCGCCATCCGGTGCCCCTGCCCGGCCCAGAGGGCCATGCCCTGCGCGTCACCGGCCTTGGCGGCGGCCTTGCGCAGCGGCGAGGTCAGGTGGTGGATCTCGGGGTAGGCGGGCGGAGCGTACGGTCCGTGCTCGCGCAGGAACCGGTTGACGAGGCCGCGCGCCGGACGCCCGGAGAAGGCCCGGGTCAACTCCGTACGCACGAACAGGGGGTTGGTCAGCGCCTGCTTGTGCAGGGCGTTCGCACCCGACTCGTGCGTGGCGAGGAACGCGGTGCCGAGCTGCGCCGCGCTCGCGCCGGCCGCGAGGACCCCGGCGATCTGGCCGCCGCGCATGATGCCGCCGGCGGCGACGATCGGGATGCTCACGGTTTCCCGGATCTGCGCGACCAGCGACAGCAGTCCGATGCCGGAACCGTCCAGCTCCGGTATGTCCCGGTGCGTGCCCTGGTGGCCGCCGGCCTCGACGCCCTGCGCGATGACGCCGTCCGCGCCGGCCCGCTCGACGGCCCGGGCCTCGTCGGGGGTGGTCGCGGCGGCCAGGACGAAGGTGCCGACGCGATGCAAGCCGTCGATGACCTCACGGCTCGGCACGCCGAAGTGGAACGACACGACCGGCACGGGGTTGTCGCGCAGCACCGCGAGCTTGGTCTCGTAGCCGTCGTCGCGACCGCTGTCGGGATCGCCGAGCTCGGCCTCGTACCAGGTGGCCTCGCCGGCCAGCTGATGGGCGTAGACGTCGACGGCGGCGGGGTCGGCGTACTCGGGCTGCGGCATGAACACGTTCACGCCGAAGGGCCTGCTCGTGAGGCTCCGGAGCTGCTTGATCTCCTGGTACACCCCGTCAGCGGTCTTGTACCCGGCGGCGAGGAATCCGAGCCCGCCCGCCTCGCACACGGCGGCGGCGAGCTGCGGTACGGAAACGCCACCCGCCATGGGGGCCTGCACGATCGGGTGCGGGAAGAGATCGGTCAGCGCGGAGGACATGACCGCATGTTGTCACGTCCTCCGAGCAACCCTGAAACCGGCCCGCTGTGTGGCATAGACCAGAGGAAAGGGCCCTCCGAAAGCCGCTCAGCGCCCGTTGAACGCGTCCTTCAACCGCGAGAACAACCCCTGCTGCCCCGGCTGACTCTGCCTGCCCGGGGGGCGA